>DATJYI010000133.1:0-3843 GCA_035499635.1 Nitrospiria bacterium
ACACGACCATGACGGCCTTTGAGTTAACCGCCTCCTTTGAGCCCCGCGGAGATCAGGGTGCGGCAATCACCCACTTGGTTGAGGGGATTCGATCGGAGCAGCCCGCTCAGGTGCTGCTGGGGGTCACCGGCTCGGGAAAGACCTTCACGCTGGCCAACGTGATCGCCGAGGTGCGGAAGCCGACGCTGGTCATGGTGCACAACAAAACCCTGGCCGCCCAGCTGTATCATGAGTTCCAGCGGTTTTTCCCCTGTAACGCCGTCAATTATTTTGTCAGTTACTACGATTACTATCAGCCGGAAGCCTATCTGCCGCAGACCGACACCTACATCGCCAAGGAGACGATGATCAACGACGCCATCGACCGGATGCGGCACGCGGCGACGACGGCGCTGTTCGAGCGGAACGACGTGATCATCGTGGCGTCGGTCTCGTGCATTTACGGCCTCGGCTCCCCGGAGGCTTACCACGGGATGCTCCTGTCGCTCGAGCAGGGCATGACGATCAGCCGGAGTGCGCTCCTCTCCAGGCTCGTGGACATTCAATACCAGCGCAGCGACGACGCCCTGTCGCGGGGGACCTTCCGTGCGCGCGGCGACGTGGTGGACGTCGTGCCCGCTTCGCAGGAGGGGCGAAGCATTCGGATCGAATTGTTCGGCGACCGGGTGGAAACGCTATCGGAATTGGATCCGCTTCGCGGCGTCGTGCTGCGGCGGTTGTCCAAGGCGGCGATCTATCCGGGAAGCCACTATGTGATTCCGCCCGACCGGATGGATCGCGCGCTGCATGGCATCGAGGCGGAGCTGGACACGCGGATCGCCGAGTTTACGGCCGCCGGCCGGCTGGTGGAAGCGCAACGGATCGAGCAGCGGACACGATTCGATCTGGAGATGATCCGGGAAATCGGCTATTGCCAGGGCATCGAGAATTATTCCCGTCACCTGAGCGGCCGCCGGCCCGGTGAGCCGCCGCCGACGCTGCTGGATTACTTTCCCGATGATTTTCTGCTGATCATCGATGAGAGCCACGCCACGATCCCCCAGATCGGCGGCATGGCCGAGGGCGACCGCGCACGCAAGCGCAATCTGGTCGAGTACGGATTTCGTCTGCCGTCGGCCTTCGATAACCGGCCGCTGACGTTTGTCGAGTTCGAACGGATGATTCATCAGGCGATCTATGTGTCGGCCACGCCGGGCGGCTACGAAATGCGGCGCGGTGCCGGTCGTATCGTGGAGCAGATCGTGCGGCCCACGGGGCTGCTGGATCCGAGAGTGGAGGTGCGGCCGGCGACGGGCCAAGTCGACGACCTGCTCGAAGAGATCCGGAGTCGAGCCGGCCTGGGAGAACGGGTCCTGGTGACAACGCTGACCAAACGGATGGCGGAAGACTTGACGGAGTATTACAACGAGCTGGGAGTCAAGGTGCGGTATCTGCACTCGGATATCGACGCGTTGGAACGGATGGAGATCATCCGGGAGCTGCGTTTGGGAAAATTCGACGTGCTGATCGGCATCAATCTGCTGCGGGAGGGGCTCGACCTGCCCGAGGTGTCTCTGGTGGCGATTCTGGATGCCGACAAGGAAGGCTATTTGCGTTCTGAAACGTCGCTGATCCAGACGGCCGGGCGCGCGGCGCGGCATGAGCATGGCACGGTGTTGCTCTTTGCGGATCAGATGACCGGTTCGATGCGCCGCGCCATCGATGAGATGAACCGCCGGCGGGTGATCCAGGAAGCGTACAACCGGCGTGAGGGCATCACGCCGACCTCGATCCGCAAGGAGATTCCGGAACCGATCCTGGCGGCCTACGAGGCCGATTATTCGACGGTTCCGATCGTGGCGGAGCCGTCTGACGCGGTCAGCACGGAGGAGTTGCCGGCTCTTGTTGAATCGCTGCGGCGGCAGATGAAGGAGGCGGCGCAACGATTGGCGTTTGAAGAGGCGGCCCGCCTGCGTGACAGAATCCGCGCCCTGACTGAGCGAGCGCTGGAACAGGAAAGCGGATCTGGGAAGAACGAGGAAAAGGCGGGATAAGCATGCAAAGAAGAAAGCGGGGCAGGATCGCGGCTTACGCTTGTTTGTACAGATAGATGGCGAGCACGATGCCGAGCAGGCTGAGCAAGTTCAGGGAGAATGAAAAACCGAAGGTGATGCTGAAGAGCTCGAAATTCAACGTGAAGGGGCTGATGCCGGGGTGGATGGTGCGAATGAAAAATTCGCTCAAGGGCCCGCCGGCCGTCGCGTGGCGCAGTATCTCTGACAGCACGGCGCCGACGTAACCGCCGATCACGGTGAAGAGCAGAAACATGCCCGGCCCCTTTTTCAGTCCGGCCATGGGCCCTGATCAGCTCTCGCTATGAGGAGTGCGCCACGCAATGCAGCGTACAGTAATAATCCTTTCCTCACGGCTTGTCAAGGCGGCATGTTCCGGCCATCATTGCTGCGGAATTTATTGACAAGGCACGGGACTTCATTTATAATGCCTTGTTATATTTGATAGACTTCTACACAACGCAGACAAATCGTTGGCGATGACGACCCCCAGGGATCACCCTGGCCGTGACCATCGGCATCGTCAGCCATCGCCCGGATCGACGTCGCGGGCAGAAAGCGTGGCCAATGCGGTTTCCGATTCAATTGACATGGTCGATTACAAAACATCTCATTAAGAACCGGCTGAGGGGTCGAAAGCGCTTTCCCCTTGTGCTGATGCTGGAACCCCTGCACGCCTGCAACCTGGCCTGTGACGGCTGCGGCCGCATCCGCGAATACAAGGAGACCATCCGGGAGAAAATGTCCTTGGAGGAATGCCTGAAGGCGGTCGACAGTTGCGACTCGCCGATCGTCTCGGTCTGCGGGGGCGAACCGCTGATCTACCCCGACATCATCGGCCTGGTCAACGGGATCGTCGAGCGCAAACGCCACCTGTATCTGTGCACCAACGCGATCGGACTGGAAAAGTTTCTGCCGCATTTCCCCAAAAGCCCCTATTTTACGATCAATGTGTCGATGGACGGCCTGGAGCGGACCCACGATGTCACACGCGGGCGCAAGGGACTCTATCAGATTGATCTCACGGCGATCAGGACGGCCAAAGCGCAGGGTTTCAGGGTGATCACCAACACCACCGTTTACAAGGAAACCGACATGGCCGAGATCGAGGGGTTGTGCGGGGAACTGACCGAGGCCGGTGTCGATGGGATGCTGATCGCGCCGGGCTACGCCTATCAGGCGATTCAGAACGACATCTTTCTCGACCGACAGGGCATCTATGACAAATTCCGGCGGCTCTCCGGATGGACCAAGCGGTTTCGTTTCATGAACACCCCGCTCTACCTTGAATTTCTCCGCGGGGAGCGTCATTTCGATTGCACGCCGTGGGGCAACCCCACCGTCAATCCCCAGGGGTGGAAGGGCCCCTGCTATCTGATCACCGACCGTCACTACAATTCTTACGAGGAACTGATGGCCGGGACGGATTGGGAGAAATACGAGCGACGGGAGGACCCCCGTTGCGCCAACTGCATGATGCATTGCAGCGTGGAGCCGACCGTCATGCGTGAAACCGGCGGCAGCGTCCGCGACGCGATGATCATGCTCAAATGGAATCTGACCTGACGGACAGCCACGGTGAGGCAACCCTCCAGTGAGCGAATCGGCTCTTCTGCCGCCCCGTTGAAGCGGCCGTTGAAACTGCTCTGGTCCAGAATGTCATCGTGGCTCGGCCGGTCATCGGTCCGCCGGCGCTACGGCAACGGCCGTCCCCGCAACGGGTGCGCGCATGGCGGCCTCGACCCCGCCTCGGCTCGGTTGGCCGAGACGGCGGCTGAAGCCTTCACGGCAT
>DATJYI010000134.1:0-2655 GCA_035499635.1 Nitrospiria bacterium
GTCGCCGAGATCAAGGTGCCCAGCTATGGCCTGCTGACGGTCGGCGGCATCGTGGCGATGTTTCTGGGCTCCGTGATGCTCATGAAAAGCCAGTTGCCCTATCTGCGCATTTCTTTGAAGGTGATCATCCCCTCGGTGCTCGGCACCGCACTCTTTTTTCTGTTCGTGGTGGGCATGGCCGTCCGGACGTTCGGAGCCAAGCCGGTGACCGGCCGAGAAGAAATGATCGGCGGACACGGGGTCGCGCGGAGCGATCTGGCCCCGATGGGCACCGTCTTCGTGCATGGGGAACTCTGGGAAGCGGACAGCAGCGAGCCCGTCCGTCAGGGAGAGGAAGTGGAGGTGACGGCGGTGGAGGGATTGCGGCTCAAGGTTAGACGGGCGACGGGCGTGACGAAGAAGGAGGCGTGACATGATCTTTACTCCGATAGGCATTCTCATTGCTGTCATCATCATCCTGATGTTCAACGGGATTCGTGTGCTCCGCGAATATGAGCGGGCGGTGATTTTCCGGCTCGGCCGCGTGGCCACGGCGATCGTCGGCGGAAACGGGCCCGGCCTGATAGTTTTGCTGCCGTTCATCGACAAGATGGTCAAGGTCAGCCTGCGGATGGTAACCATGGACGTGCCGCCCCAAGACGTCATTACCGCGGACAACGTGTCGGTCAAGGTCAACGCCATCGTCTACTTCCGGGTCGTGGACCCGCAGCGGGCCGTCATCCAGGTGGAGGATTTCCTGTACGCCACGTCGCAAATCGCGCAGACGACCCTGCGGAGCGTGCTGGGACAGAGCCAGCTCGACGAGTTGCTGACCAAACGAGAACAGCTCAACACCTCCTTGCAGCGGATCATCGATCAGCAGACGGAGCCGTGGGGCGTGAAGGTGACGCTGGTGGAGGTCAAGAACGTCGACCTGCCCCAGGACATGATTCGCGCGATCGCCAAGCAGGCGGAGGCGGAGCGGGAGCGACGCGCCAAAGTGATTCATGCCTTGGGCGAATTCGAGGCGGCGCAGAAGTTGTCGGAGGCGGCTGATATCGTGTCGGTCAATCCGACGACGCTTCAATTGCGGTTTCTGCAGACGTTGACGGAGATATCCGCGGAGAAGAATTCCACGATCATTTTCCCGGTGCCGATTGATCTCCTGACGCCGCTGCTCAAACGGCACGTGGCGGATTCCTGACGGGATTGCGTGCCCACCGGGACGGCCATGCCGAGAACATGACCCGCGCGCCGGTCCTGCGTTTCATGGTCGCACGCGTCAGGGGGAGCGTGTCTTGTTGTCGACTTCACGCCCCCCACGGGGACGGAGTTTCCGCCGGGCCCCCCCCCACAGTCTGCCGGGCATGGTGAACCCAGTCTCAACGGAAGGTCGGGCTCATGGAGTCGGCCGTCATCGCGACCGGCTGAAGCCGACCCAGCTCTCTCCCGCGACGATACTGATCGTGGGTTTTGCGGGCATGATCCTGATCGGCACGCTGCTGCTGGCGCTGCCGTGGGCGGCCGTCAACCGCCACAGCATCGGCCCGGTCGACGCGTTGTTCACCTCCACGTCGGCCGTCTGCGTGACCGGCTTGATCGTCAAAGACACACCGGTTGATTTCTCCCTCTTCGGGCAGCTTGTGATTCTGATGCTCATCCAGCTGGGCGGCTTCGGCTACGCTGGCGCGGCGATGATGCTGGGGGTCGCGCTCGGTCGGAGAATCGGCCTCCGTGAGCGGTTGATGTTTCAGCAGGCGATGAATTTGTTGACCTTGGGGGGGATTGTCAAATTCTTGCGGTGGCTCGTCATCTGCACGGTATTGATTGAAGGCGGGGCGGCGCTGCTGTTGATGCTACGATGGATGGGGGATCTCCCGCTCTGGCAGGCGGTCTACACCGCGTTGTTCCACGCGGTGTCGGCCTTTAACAATGCCGGCTTCTCGCTCTTTTCAGACAATTTGGAGGCGTATCGATTCGATTGGACGGTCAATCTGATCATGGCGACCACCATTGTACTGGGCGGCATCGGCCATATCGTGCTGTACGAGCTGCACCGCTTCGCCAAGCGCGAAGTGTTCCGTATTTCGTCCCATACGAAGCTGGTGATGGTGGTGACGCTGACGCTGATCCTGATCGGAGGCCTGGGGATGTGGATGCTGGAGGCGACCAATCCGGCGACCCTTGAGGGATTGAGCTGGACCCAGCAGGCGACCGTCGCATTTTTCCACAGCGTCTCGGCGAGAACGGGTGGCTTCAACACGATCGACCTCTCCCATCTCAGGGGAGCCTCGCTGTATCTATTGATTCTGCTCATGGTGATCGGCGGCTCTCCGGCCAGCACCGCGGGAGGGATCAAGACCACCACGGCCGGCATCATATTTGCCACGCTGTGGGACACGGCGAAGGGGCGACAGGAGGTGACCATCTTTCACCGGCGGCTGCCGCTCGAGACGGTCGCCAACGCGTTCCTGCTGGCGTTCCTGGCCTTTGCCCTGGTCACCGGCGCGACTCTGTTGCTGCTCGCCGTCGAGCAATTGAGCTTCGAGCATTTTCTCCCGGTCCTGTTCGAAGTCTCGTCCGCCTTTGGCACCGTTGGCTTGTCGACGGGCGATGGCGGCGTGCTCAGCTATGCGGCGACGTTCAGCGACCTTGGCAAGTCCATCATCATCCTGG
>DATJYI010000135.1:0-8824 GCA_035499635.1 Nitrospiria bacterium
TATTGCATACAAATCTGAGCATGACCTCTTTGGATTGCATGAGGAAAGGGCTGATATTGATATGATTGCCGAGGCCTTTAGGGAGAGATTAAGAAGCGTTGCCGGATTTGGTAACGTTCCTGCACTATTGCCGATGCGTAACACAAAGGGGGCGGTTGTTTATTATCTTTTCTTTGCCTCGCAGAAGCCTGTGGCTAATGAGATTGTTACACAGATTTTTGATAAGTACCGCCCTAGAGTCAGTTAATGGCCCAGAATTCTTCCATTGAGTGGACCCAGGCGACTTGGAACCCTGTGACTGGGTGTTCAAAGGTCAGTCCAGGTTGCAAAAACTGCTACGCCGAACGGATGGCCAACCGATTGGCCGGCATGGGGCAGCACCGCTATCGGAATGGCTTTGAAGTCACGTTGCAGGATGATCTTGTCGATGCGCCGTTGCACTGGCGACAACCGAGGCGGATATTCGTCAACTCAATGAGTGACCTCTTTCATGAAGAGGTGCCGGCAAGTTTTATCGCTGATGTTTTCAACACAATGGCCGAGGCTCACTGGCATACCTTCCAGATCTTGACGAAGCGCTCCCAGCGATTGGCCGAGCTTGCTCCGCACTTGCCTTGGCCTCGGAACGTGTGGATGGGGGTGAGTGTCGAATCTCCTCGCTATGCCTCTCGCATTGCCGACCTACGCACAGTTCCATCTGCCGTCAGATTTTTGTCCATCGAGCCCCTGTTGGAGCCGATTTCAAATCTATCTTTGCGGGGGATCGATTGGGTGATCGTGGGCGGTGAATCAGGTCCCGGCTGTCGTCCAATGCAAGCGGAGTGGGTTCGGCAGATCCGCCGGCAATGCAGAAATCAGAGCGTTCCATTTTTCTTCAAACAGTGGGGCGGCGTGCGCAAAAAGACGACGGGGCGTCTCTTGGATGGCCGAACGTGGGATCAATATCCCCAGCCTCAACGACGTCAGGCATCCATGAATAGGGACGGTGATCTTGAGTCCAACCGGCTAGCCGTGCAAGAGGCGCGTGTGTGCGTATCGTTTTAGGTGGGAAGCGAAACCATGAGGTTCCATTCCACTCTTACCACTTTTGGCCGTCGACTCGGGGATGGCGAGCCGGCCGTCTCGGAGGCCGCCGCTTCGATGGCGATGATGCCGCGGCGGCCGAGAGCCGAGGGCCGGAGAGGGCCGTAACCGCAGCCGAGTCCGTGCCGGGGAACCATTCCCGGGGCGACGGCCTACCCCCCATGCGGACCATTCTTCACATCGACATGGACGCGTTTTTCGCGTCGGTCGAGCAGCAGGCCGATCCGGCGCTGCGGGGCAGGCCGGTGGCCGTCTGCGGAGCGAACGCCCGCACGGTGGTGATGACCGCCTCCTACGAGGCGAGGGCGCGGGGGGTGAAGACCGGCATGCCGCTGCCCGAGGCCAAAGCCCGATGTCCCGAGTTGATCGTGGTGGCGGGTCATTGCGACTGGTACACCGAAACGTGCCGCCGGCTGGCTTCAATTTGCGGGGACTACACGCCCCTCGTCGAGCTCTTCTCGATCGATGAGGCCTTTCTGGACGTGACGGCGTCGCTGCGCCTCTTCGGCGGTGCGGAAGCGATCGCCCGCGCGATCAAGGCGCGCGTGCGGCGTCATCTGGGGCTGACGGCGTCGGTGGGCGTCGGTCCCAATAAACTGCTCGCCAAACTGGCCAGCGGACTGCGGAAGCCCGACGGGTTGGTCGTCGTCCGCCCCGCCGATGTGCCGTCGCTCATGGAACGGCTGCCGGTGCAGGAATTGTGCGGAATCGGCCCGTCCCTGACAAGACAGCTGGCCGACCTGGGCATCGCCACCTGCGGCGCACTGGGCCGGGCGCCGCTCGTGCTGCTCGTCGGCCGTTTCGGCGTCGTCGGCCACCGGCTCTCGGCCATGGGGCGCGGCGAGGATGAGACGCCCGTGCTCCCGCAAGGCTCGCCGGAGGATGACGCGCCGGGCCCGTCCGGAGTGACGGACGCCAAATCGGTCGGCCACAGCATGACGCTCGATCGCAACGTTTGGGATCTGGAACGGCTGGAACGGTGTCTGCTGGGGCTGGCCGGCATGGTGGGGCGCCGCCTGCGCCGATACGCGCTCGCCGGCACGGTGGTCATGCTCGTGCTGCGCTACGCGGATTTCACTACCTTCAGCCGGCAGCGGCGGATTGGCCGCCCGATCGACGATGATCAGGAGATCTATCGGGCCGCCCGGTCGATCCTCAGGATGGTGCAATTGACGCAGGCGGTCCGGTTGGTCGGCATCAGCCTGTCCGGCCTGGCCGGGGAGTCAAGCCAACTGCCGTTATTCGAAGCCTGGCGGCGGAGGCGGCAACTACTGGCGGCCGTGGATGCCGTGCACGACCGACACGGGGAAGAGGCGCTGTGCTGGGGGCCATTGCTGACACAATCTGATCGGTATGGTATTGTCATTTCCCCGGCTTGGCGTCCCGATGGCCTTCGTGATTATAGCAGGAGATAATACATAACATATTGATTAATAAATAAATAATATAAGGTCTTGACAAGGAATAGTCGTTGCGGTATAAAAAGGTTAGCACTCTATTAAATAGAGTGCTAATGATTGGGTTTTAACTACTATGAGGGAGAAAAGGAGAAGAAGTCATGACACTGTTGAGGAATGACGCTGAACGGGGTTTGCGGTTATGGGAACCGTTTCGTGAGTTGCGGACGATGCATGACGAAATGGACCGGCTGTTTGCGTCACTGTGGCCGAAAGCGGCGGTCCGCGACGCGGGGACGAGTGCTGTGTGGGCGCCGGCGATCGACGTCTATGAAGAGAAGGACCGCTATGTGGTCAAAGCGGAGCTGCCTGGCGTGAAGCGTGAGGATGTCTCGCTCTCACTGACAGAAGACGTCCTGACGATCAAGGGGGAGCGGCGCTATGAGAAGGAAGAGAAGCAGGAGGGATTCCTCCGGGTTGAGAACGCCTACGGCGCATTTCAGCGCGCCTTACAATTGCCGCAAACGGTGAAGGGTGACGCCGTCTCCGCAGAATTCAAGGACGGCATTTTGAAGATCACGCTGCCGAAAGCGGAGAGCGTCAAGAGCCGCGAGATCAAGATCGAAACCAAGTAAAGAGGGGGGTCACAACCGGCGGAATCCGGGTAACCGGCTTCCGCCGGTTTTTTGTGCCAGAACGTCAGCGAGAAACCGCCTGCTGCAGCATTGAGAAGACGACGCGGCCGGTCTGGAAAAATTCCTCCAGCAACAGGTATTCGCCCGTCGTGTGAATCTCCCGCATGCCGGTGCCGAGATTGGCGATTCGCATCCCGTGGCTGTTGAACACATTGGCGTCACATCCGCCTCCGGTCGACTCGCACCGGATCATCGCCTTCGCCTGGCGGGCCGCCTCCAGCACCCATTGCACGACCGGCGCCCCTTCACCGAGCCGCATCCGGTTATAGTCGCGGGTGATCGTCGACTCGATTTCGGCCTGCACGAGTTCCTGACCGGCTCTGATCGATCTGGCCGCGGCCGCGTCATGAAAACAACGGACCATGTGGGCGGACTGGGCGGCGAGCTTTTCTTCGTCATGACTCCGGGCTTCGCCCCGGACCGTCACCCGGTCCGGGACGATGTTGACCGCCGTGCCCCCTTCGATCAGGCCGATGTTGGCGGTCGTCTCATGATCGAGCCGCCCCAGCCGCATCCGCGCGATCGCGTCAGCCGCCACCTGGATCGCGCTCATCCCCCGCTCGGGACAGACGCCGGCATGGGCGGCCCTTCCTCGGACGGTCACTTCCAGCCGGTCGGCGGCCGGCCCGCGGATGAAGAGGCTGGAGGCCGGACCGGAGTCGAGCACCAGGCCGTCCTGCGCGGACAGCCGCGCCAGATGCAGTGATTTGGCGCCCATCAGCCCCGGCTCTTCGCAGACGGTGAAGACCACTTCGATCGGCGGGTGGGGAAGTTTGCGTTCACGGAAGGCACGAAGCACCTCCAGAATGATCGCGATGCCGGATTTGTCGTCGGCGCCGAGGATGGTGGTGCCGTCGCTGCGGATGCGCTGCCCATCGCGGACCGGGCGAACGCCTCGCCCCGGGGAGACGGTGTCCATGTGGGCGGAGAGCAACACCGCCGGCCCCCGGCCGGCGCCGGCGAAACGGGAGAAGATGTTGCCGGCATTGCCGCCGACGGCCGCGCCCGAGTCGTCCATGATGACGTCGCCGCCGAGCGTACGCAGTTCGGTGAGCAGGTGCTCAGCAATCTCACGCTCCTCGAATGACGGGCTGTCGATTCGGACGAGCGTCAGAAAGGTCTCGGTCATTCGATCGGTGTCGATCATCCGCTCGCGCTCATCATCATCTGTGGGGGCCTGTGCGGAAGGGGTGAAGAAAGGGCATCGGAATGAATTCCCCAAAAGCGTTGCTTGTGGATCGGCGATGCCCCCCCGGTCTGTTGAATGTGGGGATCCGTGCGGAAAAGGCGATGAAGGGTCCTCCGATATCCCCACACCCCTGGGCCATCGCTCTTGTCCCATCGGCCACGAGTTGTCCACGCTCTACGTCTGTCATTGGCGCTTTCCCGGCTGTTCGCGTACCATGCCCTGATCAGACCGGACAAACCCGAATTTTTCATAAAAACCGAACTTGTCCCTGGTGTTGAGCCAGATTTTCTCCACGCGGGACAGGACCGGATGGGTGAGGAGCCGATTTATCAACTCTTCGCCGACGCCGCGCCCCTGGTAGTCGGGATGGACGACAACGTCCCACACCGTCGCCCGGTAGATCCCGTCGGTCAGTACGCGGGCAAAGCCGATGAGCCGGTTCCCGTCCCAGGCGGAGAAATGAAAATCCGTGCGGGCGAGCATGGCGCGGATGCCCTCCGCCGTACGACCGCGTGCCCAGACCGCGTGCGCATAGAGCGCCTGCAACGCGGCCGGCTCGATCTGTTCGCCTTCTCTGATCTCAACGGGCATGGACAGCTCTCCTTATCATAATCACGTGCCGGGATCAATCGAGGCTCCCCTTTTCAATGAAGACCGGATGGGGTAGTATGCCGCCAGGAGACGCGATGCCGCAGGTAGAATTCATCCGTGATCTGGTCGTGATCTTCGGCGTTTCCATCGCCGTGGTCCTGGTCTTTCACCGGTTGCGGATGCCGTCAATCGCGGGCTTTCTGCTGGCCGGCGCGCTGGTCGGTCCATCCGGTTTGAATCTGGTCGACAACACGGCCCGGGTGGAGCTGCTGGCCGAGGTGGGCGTCGCGTTGCTGCTCTTTTCGATCGGGCTCGACATCTCGCTGGCCCGCCTGGCCCGCATACGCGTCTTTGTGCTCAGCGGTGGCGGGCTGCAGGTCCTGGTGACGGTTGTGTTGATCACAGTGACGGTGTTCACGTTGACCAGCGCCTCATTGCGGGGGTCGATTTTTTGGGGATTTCTGATCGCATTGAGCAGCACGGCGATCGTGCTCAAACTTCTCATGGATCGGGGGGAGCTGGACGCTCCACACGGCCGGCTGGCGCTGGCGATCCTGGTCTTTCAGGATCTGATCGTGGTGCCAATGATGTTGATCCTACCGCTGCTCGGGGGTGAATTGGCCGGCGGGCCGCTCGAGATCGCGATCACGCTGGGCCGGTCGCTGCTGCTCATTGGCGTGATCCTGCTGGCCGCCAGATGGCTGGTGCCCAAGGCGCTGTCGGTGGTGGTGCGCGTGCGCAGCCGGGAACTGTTCGTCATCGCCGTGCTCCTGATCTGCGCAGGCATCGCCTGGGCGGCCGAGTCGCAGGGATTGTCGCTGGCGTTGGGCGCATTCATTGCGGGAATGGTCATCTCCGAGTCGGAGTACAGCCACCAGGCGCTGGCCGACATCATGCCGTTTCGCGACAGTTTCATCAGCCTCTTTTTCGTGTCGATCGGCATGCTGCTCGATCTGCGCACCTTTATGCAGTTGTGGCCCCTCCTTCTTCTGCTGACGGTCGGCGTGCTCGTCCTGAAGGGCGCCGTTGCGGGCGGGGTGACGCTGGCCCTGGGCTATCCGTTCCGGGTGGCCGTGCTGGTGGGGCTGGCCCTGTCGCAGGTGGGGGAGTTCTCCTTCGTCATGGCCCAAACCGGCCGTGAGCTCGGCCTGCTGTCGCCGGGGGGCAATCAGCAATTCTTGGCCATCTCGATTGTGACGATGGTCGTCACGCCCCTCTTGATTCAGTGGGGGCCCGCCGTGCTGATGCGTGCAGGGTCGGCGGCATCGCTGCCCGCTTGGCTGAACAAGACGTCTCCGTCCGACGCGCCGCCTTCGGCCCCCGCGCGGCGGGACCACGTCATCATCGCCGGCTTCGGCCTGAACGGCCGGAATCTGGCGCGTGTACTCAAGGAGGCCGGAATACCTTATGTGATCGTGGATCTCTATGCCGACACCATCCGCCGCGGTCTGGCACAGGGCGAGCCGATGCATTACGGCGATGTCACGCAACGCGAGGTGCTCGAGCGATTGGGCATCGAGCACGCCCGCCTGCTGGTCCTCGCGGTGTCGGATCCCTTTGCGACCCGGCGCGTCATTCCCGTGGCCCGGCAGGCCAATCCGGAAATTCATATTGTGGCGCGGACCCGTTACGTCCGGGAGGTGGAGGAGCTGCTCCGGCTCGGCGCCGATCAAGTGGTGCCCGAAGAATTCGAGACGTCGATCGAAATCTTCGAACTGGTCTTGGGGGAGTACGACGTCCCGCCACGGGACATCAAACGCAAGCAGGAGGCGATCCGGAGGGAAGGCTACGCCCGGTTGCGGCGCGAGGCCGTGGAACCCTATACCGGGCACGGCGAACTGCCGATCGAGGTGGACGTCCATTATCAGCCGGTGCATGCCGGCTCGCCGCTCATCGGCCGACGGTTGGCCGACCTCCGTCTGCACGATTACGGCGGGGTGCACGTGCCGGCGATCATCAGGCAGGGTCAGACGCACGCAGGCCCCGACGGAGCCTGGCGGCTGGAGCCGGACGATTGCCTCGTCATGACGGGGGCGCGCGAAGCGATCGGGCGGGCGGTCCGGGCCCTGGAACTGCTCGGCGGCCTCTCCCAGTTGCCTTGACAGCAGTCCGAATGCAACGCCTGCGCCGGTCCCCCGCCCGGCGCGATTGATCTGTTCCCGGTCGCATGTGATAATGCGTCATGATGGCGTGGAGCGGGACGACTGCATGACGGACGGCGACGGGTACGGCCGGGGCCGCTGCAGTCGAACGACCGCATGGTTGACACTGATCCTGCTGGCCGCCTGCGTCAAAAGCGGCGCTGCGACCGGCACGATAACCGGGGTGACGCTTTCCCTGTCTCTGGCGACAAACGGTCTGACCAGGCCGATTGGCGTCTACAATGCCGGTCACGGCGATCCGCGTCTCTTCGTCATTGAGCAGCCGGGCCGGATCAGAATCGTCCGGCAGGGCGCCGTACTGGCCAGGCCCTTTCTTGATCTGACCGACCGGGTCGATGCGGACGGCAGCGAAACGGGGCTGCTGGGCATGGCGTTTCACCACGATTATCCTAAGACGGGTTTCTTCTTCGTCAATTACACCTCCAGCGCCGGCGGGGTGTTGCGCACGCGCATCTCCCGCTTTTCAGTGACGGCCGATCCCAATCTCGCCGATCCGTCCAGCGAGAAAATCCTCTTCACCGTCGACCAGCCCTTTGCCAATCACAACGCGGGCGATCTGCACTTCGGCCCCGACGGCCTGCTCTACATCCCCCTGGGCGACGGAGGCTCCGGCGGCGATCCACACAACAACGCTCAGACGACCTCTACGCTGCTTGGCAAGATCGTCCGGATCGACGTTGATGCGGGCCCGGGCGCACCGCCCGATTGCACGGGAAAGGGAACGGGCGGCTACACGATTCCCAGGACGAATCCCATGATCGACGGACCGGGCAAATCGTGTGATGAGATCTGGGCCATGGGGCTGCGCAATCCGTGGCGGTCGAGCTTTGACCGACGGTCGGGCGATCTGTATCTGGCCGACGTCGGACAGGAGAAGTGGGAGGAAATCGACCGGCACGCGGTTAATGATCCCGGCGGCCAGAACTACGGCTGGCGCTGTTACGAGGGCACACATCTCTACAATGCCGATGGCTGCCGTTCGTCCACAGCGTATGTCCCGCCGATCTTCGAATATGGCCATGAGAACGGCAATTGCGCGGTCATCGGCGGCTACGTCTACCGGGGCGACGCCTACCCGGCTATGGCCGGCCGGTATCTAATGGCCGATTACTGCAGCGGGACGTTTTGGGATCTTGCCAGTGACGGCCGCGGAGGCTGGCGCTCAACCCCGCACACCGACCTGGGCATCGCGGCTCCCAAACCCGTCGCCGGCTATACGTCGTTCGGAGAAGACGCCGCCGGAGAGCTCTACGTCACGAACATCAATACGGGCGCCCTCTACCGGCTGGAGGGAAGGTGGGCCGCCGGTGTGCGTCGGAACTGACCGGGTGCGGCGGGGATGAGGGGGCGCTGGCCATGGTGGGTGTTGCTGCTCGTGCTCGCGGGCGCGGCGGCGGTTGTCTGGCGGCTCTCCAATCGGACGGAGCACGCGATTCCGACGGAGCGGTCGGTCGTCCGTGGTGTGGCGCTGATGCCCGAGCTGCAGGCGCAGCCTGTGCTGCGCGAGGTGCCCGGCAAGGTCGTGTCGGTATTTGAGGCGACGCTGGCCAGCAAAATCACGGGGCTGGTGGAACAACTCCGGGTCAAGGAGGGGGATCGGGTCAAATCCGGCGAGACGTTGATTGTGCTCGACAACCGGGACCTGCAGGCCCAGTTGCAGCAGGCGCAGGCCGATCTGGACAACGCCACGGACCGTTATCAGCGGAC
>DATJYI010000136.1:0-2137 GCA_035499635.1 Nitrospiria bacterium
CATGGGAGTATTAAGGAGAGGGCGGATTAGATAAAGCGGATTAAGGGGTAAAGGATCGGAAAATTATTATTCGCTTCATCCGCATTTTCCCCAATGCCCCTTCATCCTTCATCCGGAGGAGATCATGTTTAAAGGATCACTTGTTGCGATAATTACCCCGTTTCACAACGGCCGCGTGGATGAAGAGGCACTGGGGCGCCTGATCGAATGGCAGATCGCGGAAGGCACGCACGGGATCGTGCCGTGCGGCACGACGGGCGAGTCGGCCACGTTGTCCCATGACGAGCACCGGCGCGTGATCGAATTCACCATCTCGACGGTCAACCGGCGGGTGCCTGTCGTCGCCGGCACCGGGTCGAACAGTACGGAGGAGGCGATCGCGCTCACCCGCCACGCCAGACAGGCGGGCGCGGACGGCGCGCTGCTCATCACCCCCTACTACAACAAACCGACGCAGGAGGGGCTATACCGGCACTACAAGACGATCGCCCAAGCGGTCGATCTTCCCCTGATGCTCTACAACATTCCCGGCCGCACGTCGGTGAACATGCTTCCCGCGACGGTCGCCCGGCTGACCCATCTGCCGACGATTGTGTCGATCAAGGAGGGGTCCGGATCAATCCAGCAGATGGATGAGGTGCTGCAGCTGTGCGGCGACCGGCTGACGGTACTTTCCGGCGATGATGCCATGACGCTGCCCTTAATGGCGCTGGGCGGCCACGGCGCCGTCTCGGTGGCGGCCAATGTCGCTCCGCGAGAAAGCGCCACGCTCGTCACGGCGGCCGCGAAGGGCGATTTCGCGCAGGCCCGCACGCTCCACCGGCGGCTGCTCCCGCTGGTCAACGCGCTCTTCCTCGAAACCAATCCGATCCCCGTCAAGACCGCTCTGGCCCTGATGGGCCGGTGCGGCGATGAACTGCGTCTCCCGCTTTGCGGCATGCAGGCGGAGACGAAGCACAGATTGATGGACGCGTTGAAGAGGCATGGATTGATATGACTAACAGGGCCCAGGGTCCGGGGTCCAGGGTCCGGGAAAAATCAAACAGATTCGCCACCCATCTTTTACTGGCCCCTGGATACTGGCCCCTGGCCCCTTCATCATCATGATTCCCGTCATCGTCATGGGCGCGGCCGGCCGGATGGGCTTGCAGATCATCTCGCTCCTGCGCGAGCAGAAGGAGTTGTCGCTGGCCGCCGCGATCGAATATCACACGCATGCCGCGATCGGCCGGGACGCCGGCGAAGCCGCCGGCGGCGAGCCGCTGGGCGTGACCATCACCCCCGATCTGCCCCGCGCGCTCAAGCAAGGCCGGGTCGTTATTGACTTTACGGCACCGGACGTCACGGCGGAGACGGCCACGCTGGCCGCCAAGGCGGGAGTACCGCAGGTGATCGGGACGACCGGCCTGACCGACGGCCAGCTCAAGGCGGTTCAGGCATCGGCCAAAAAGGTCGCCGTGCTTCTCTCGCCCAACATGAGCATCGGCGTCAATCTGCTCTTTCAGCTGGCCGCCAGGGCCGCGCGGGCGCTCGGCCCTTCCTATGACATTGAGATTGTCGAAGCGCACCACCGTATGAAGAAGGACGCGCCGAGCGGCACCGCGTTGCATCTCGCCCGGCTGCTGGCCGACGCCACCGGCCGGAAATTGGAACAGTCCGCCGTCTACAGCCGCCACGGGAGAGAGGCCGCCAGGCAACCGGGGCAGATCGGTATCCAATCGGTCCGCGGCGGCGACATCGTCGGCGATCACACCGTGATCTTCGCGGGCACGGGCGAGCGGCTGGAGCTGACCCACCGGGCGTCGAGCCGGGACAACTTCGCCCGCGGCGCGCTGCTGGCCGCCAGGTGGATCGTTGATCAGCCGTCGGGATTGTACACGATGCAGGATGTGTTGGGAAAACACACGTAAGGCGTGAGGGGTGAGGAGTGAGGGAATAAGAGTGAAAAAGAGAAAACCGACAGCACACAAACCGGAAACAAGAAACAGGAAGCAAGAACGATTCAAACCGGCAGAGCGGATTCTCACGCTGCCACCCTATCTCTTTGCCGCCATCGACCGGATGAAACAGGAGGCAATCCGAAAGGGCATCGACATCATCAACCTCGGCATCGGCGACCCCGACCTGCCGACGCCTT
>DATJYI010000137.1:0-4127 GCA_035499635.1 Nitrospiria bacterium
GTTACGGCGATGGCCACGGTAAACAGTTATCTAAAACTTCTTGCCTGGCTCATGCAATGCAAAACTAAAATAGACAGAAAGATTTATCGAAAAATAAATCTGTCCTATTTTATTTGTAGCTTTCGCCCTCGGAGGGAAAGCGGCCAGCCTCGACGTCGGATTTGAATTTCTTCACCGCTTCCACCGCCGTCACGCGAAGATCGGCGTAGCGGCGGACGAAGGTCGGCGTCCGGTCGCCAGACAATCCCACAAGATCGTGAAAGACCAGCACCTGGCCGTCGCAGTACGGGCCGGCGCCGATGCCGATCGTCGGAATTGAGAGCTGATCAGTGATCTGCCCGGCCAACGGTGCCGGCATCCCCTCCAGGACGACAGCAAACGCCCCGGCGTCCTGAATCCGTTTGGCTTCGTCGAGAATCCGCCGGGCCGCCTCTGCGTCCCGTCCCTGCACCTTATACCCGCCCATCTGATGGAGCGACTGCGGCGTCAGCCCCAGATGGGCCATGACCGGAATCCCGATCTCCGTCACCGCGCGGATTCGCTCGGCGATCTTGCCGCCGCCCTCCAGCTTCACCGCCGCCGCGCCCGCCCGGATCAACTGGCCGGCCGCTTCGATCGTCCGCTCATGGCTGATCTGGAACGTGAGAAACGGCATGTCGCCCACCACCAGCGCGCGGGCCGTCGACCGGGCCACGATCTCCGTGTGGTAGACCATCTGCTCGAGCGTCACGCCCAGCGTGTCGGCCCGCCCCTGGATCACCATGCCGAGGGAATCGCCGACCAGCGCGACGTCGATCCCCGCCTCGTCGACGATCCGTGCCGACGGCGCGTCGTAGGTGGTGACCATCGTCAGCTTGCGCGTCCCCTTCGTCCCGCGGACGGCGGGCACGGTCATCTTTTTGAGCTTCTCGGTCATCGATTACAGTCCCGCCCGGTCCAAGATTTCGGGAATCCGCTCTTCCATCCCCACCGCCATGATGTGCACGCCGGCGCAATCGTGGCGAAGCTCCTTGATCGTCCGGACGGCGATATCGATGCCGACTTCGATCGCCCGGTGGCCGGCCTCCTTCACCTCCTCCATCACGGGGGGTGGAATGCTGATCCCCGGAATGGTGTTCAGACGTTCGGCCATCTTCAGCGATTTGATCACCACGATGCCGGCCAGAATCTTCGCGCCCAGCGGCTCGCTCTTCTTCACGAATTCCTTCACCCGCTCGGGATTGTAGACCGCCTGGGTCTGGAAAAATTTCGCCCCCGCCTTGATCTTCTTCTCCACCGAGGCGAGCTGCGGCTCGACCGGATCGGCCTCCGGCATCGCGGCCGCGCCGATGAACCACTGCGTCGAGCCCCGGAGCGGCTTGCCCGCCATGTCGTGCCCCTCGTTCAATCCGCGGATCACGTCCATCAACTGGCTCGATTCCAGGTCGAAGACCGGCTTCGCCTCCTTATGATCGCCGACGTCGGGATTGTCGCCGCGGAGCGCCAGAATGTTGCGGATGCCCAGCGCCGACGCGCCGAGCAGGTCGGACTGCAGCGCCAGCCGGTTCCGGTCCCGGCAGGTGATCTGCAGCACGGGATCGATCCCCAGCTCCAGCAGCTTCACGCAGACGGCCCACGACGCCATCCGCATCACCGCCGTCTGATTGTCGGTCACGTTCATCCCGTGAATCCGGTCGACCAGCCGCCTGGCCCGCTCCAGCGTCGGCACCAAATCGGTTCCCTTCGGCGGCTCGCATTCCACCGTCACGGCGAATTGCCCCGCCTCGATGACCTCGCGTAATCGTTTCATTCTTTTCCCTCTCTTAAATTCTTAAAAAATCGATTACGATGCTGCTCCGTCACACAGCCGCGGACCGGAGCCGGTGAACCGTGCCCTCTGAAGGCTGACGCATCCTATGGCGACGATGCAGCGGCAGCCGGAAGCCCGGGGCGTGGGGGCATCGGAAGAGCTACTGCACCGCACGGGCCCCCACATCGCAATGAACTCGCCGAGAACCGGAATCGCAGGCGAGCCCGTGCCGGTGAATCGTCCCGCTCCTTGTCCTACACCAACCCATGCGCTCTCTTTGCTGACGTTACCGTATTACTCAGCAGCATCGCAATGGTCATGGGTCCAACTCCGCCGGGGACCGGCGTCATCCAGCCCGCCACGCCGCTCACCGGTCCGTAATCGACGTCGCCGCAGAGCGACCCGTCCGGCAGCCGGTTGATCCCCACGTCGATCACCGCCGCGCCGGGCTTCACCATGTTGGCCGTCAGGAACTTGGCCTTGCCCATCGCCACCACAACAATGTCCGCCTCCCGGCAGATCGCGTCGATCCCCTGCGTGCGCGAATGGCACACCGTCACCGTCGCGTTCCGGTGCATCAGCAGCAGCGCGGCCGGCTTGCCCACCAGATTGCTCCGGCCGATCACCACCGCCCGCCGCCCCTCGACCGGCAGCTTGTAATGATCGAGCAGCTCCATGCAGCCGAGCGGCGTGCAGGGCACGAAGAGCGAATCGCCCCGCGTCAGCCGGCCGATATTATATGGATGCAGGCCGTCGACGTCCTTGGCCGGCGAGAGCGCGTCGGTGATCGCCTCCGGGCTGATTCCCTTCGGCAGCGGCAACTGGACCAGAATCCCGTTGACTTTGGGATCGTCGTTGAGCCGCCCGATGACCTCCAGCAATTGCGCCTGGGTGGCCGTCGCCGGCAGGTCGTGCTGGGTCGACACGATGCCGACCTCCGCGCAGGCCTTGCGCTTGTTGCGCACGTAGATGACCGAGGCCGGATTGTCCCCCACCAGCACCGCGGCGAGCCCAGGCTCGACGCCGCGGGCCTTCAACTGCATCACCTCGGCGGTCAGCGACGATCGGATCGTTTGGGCGACGAGTTTTCCGTCAATAATTTGGGCGGTCATGTTCAACTCCCAATGCGGGCGGCCGGCTGGTCGCCCCTACATGCGAAATTCGTCCTCCATTATGGCATACAATGATTCGTTGTTCCGTCACGATATAATCGACCGGCACGTCGTGCGCCTCCACCGGCACGTCGTCGATCACCTGCAGCTCATAGGCCGCGGCGCAGATCACCGCGCGCCCCTTCACCCGGCTCAGGCAGCGGTCATAATATCCCAGCCCCCGCCCCAGCCGGTAGCCGCGCAGGTCAAAGACCGCGCCCGGCACAATGAACAGATCCACCTCGGACGGATCGACCGAGAGCCCCACGCCGCTGCGCGGCGTTAGAATGCCCCACTTGCCGGCCACCAGCTCGTGGTCGTAGTCGGCGATCTCCACGTGCATCAGCTCACGGTCCTGCGGCGCCATCACCGGCACCACCAGCCGTTTGCCGTCGGCGAGCGCGGACCGCACCACCCGTTCCGTCGCCACCTCGTCGGGCAGGGAGAGGTAACAATGGATCACCTTCGACCGGCGGTAGATCGCGTCGGACAGCAGCCGCGATTGAATGGCGCGATCCCACTCCGCCCGCTGCGCCGGGGGCGTTTCGGCCACCAGCTCGGCCACCTGGCCGCGCATCCGCGCCTTCTTGGTCGCAAACGAGTGCACAATAAACAAGCCCCGCCGATCCTGTCAAGCTACATGGCCGCCAGCGAATCGGACGCCGCGCTCACGGCGGGATAGCGCTCCAGCTCCCCACCCCCGGATGGGGCCCAGGCCCGGGCCGGCGCCACCGTCCGCCGCCGGGAGGCGCTCCCGTTCATCACGTCCCAGAACGACGCCAGCTTGAACAGTTCGACGAAAAACCGGTGATGGGCGTCGAACTCGGCCGACCGGGCGACCACCCGCTGCACCTCATCCGATTGGCACAATCCGATCAGGGCATCGAGCTGCCGGTCTCCGATCCAGGCGAGCAGCCGCCGGGCGTAGCGGCCGAAGGCCAGATCACGGCCGATCGCCCGCCGCCAGGCCCTTTCGTACCGGCTCAGCCGGCTCCGGCTGTAGTCGCCCGCGGCCGCGGCGTCGATCAGCGCGTCGGCGGCCAGATCAGCGCACCGGATACTATAATAGATGCCTCCGCCGGTCAGCGGCTTGACCTGCCCCGCCGCGTCCCCCACCAGCATCACCCGGTCGCCCACGCAGGAAGAGGCCGGCGAGATCGGCACCCGGCGTTTTCTGAGCGGCGTCA
>DATJYI010000138.1:0-9503 GCA_035499635.1 Nitrospiria bacterium
GCATGCCAACCGCCATCACGGCGACCACCATGCCCCTCACTCTCATTGTGCTCCCCTCCTGTGTGATGTTACGCGCGACGTGCCCTAAAACGGCCGCGATCATAATCCAATCAACCCGTTCTGTCAATGCCCCCCGCCCGCACCGTCGCCTCCCCCGGGCACCTCTGGGCCGACACCGGGCCCGCCGGAATGTTGGCATGTTGACGAAGCGCGAGAGCCGGTTTTCCAGCAATCGTCATCCCCATGTCAGCCCTTCGATGAACTCATCGACAAGGCACCCCATCCGTTGTTCCGCCCCGCGCTGGCACCGGCTTTGCACTGCCATCGCGTTGAGCGACGACAGAAGGGATGCGGTCCATGCATACACACAGTCCGTTTAAAGGATCACACATAAGGAGACGATGATGTTGAAATCACGAATCCGAATTGCGATGGTTTTCTCCCTGCTGTTCTTCACCGCCCCCGGTGTCGACGCCGTGCGGGCTGACGGAGATGGGGTGATCGAACTGCTGGACGCGTCATGGCAAGGCCGCGCCGATGACGTACGCGCCCTGCTGGACCGGGGCATCGCAGTCAATGCCGCGGACGACGAGGGCACCACCGCCTTGATGGCGGCGGCGCTGAACGGCCACGCCGACACCGTCGCCCTGTTGCTCACCAGCGGGGCGCAACCCAACGTCAGGAATGAGTCGGGAGAATCACCCCTGTGGATGGCGGTCATGAACGGCCACGCGGCCGTCGTAAAGCTGTTGCTGGCGCGCGGCGCAGATCCCAATACCGCGTCCAACGATGGCACAACCGTGCTCATGATGGCCGCGTGGCATGGCCAGCCGGCGATCGTCAAAGACGTACTGATGCACGGGGCCGATGCCAATGCCAAAAACTCCGATGGCGAAACGGCGCTCATGTTCGCGGCGAAGAATGGCGAGTTCCCCATCGTGAAGCTGCTCCTCGACCACGGCGTCAACATCAGCGCGAGAAATCAATCAGGAGCAACGGCCTTGATGCTGGCGGCGGCTGAAGAACACGACGAGATCGCCCGGCTGCTCATCAACCGGTAACCGCCCCGCGACAACGGGCCGGCCGACGGCGCGACGGCGTCATGGCGCGCAGCGCGGCCGGATCGTCCGCCCCCGCCTCCCCCACCGCAAAAAAGCCCTTGACTCCGTACCAAGGTACGGAGTGTAAAATCAGTTTATGAAGCCATACACCATCGGCAGACTGGCCCGCGCATCCGGCATCGGCGTGGAGACCGTGCGCTTTTACGAACGGAAGGGGCTGATCACGCGGCCGGCGGCGCGTCAGGGATACAGGATCTATTCCGATGACGACGCCGGACGGATCCGGTTCATCAAGCGGGCGCAGGAGCTCGGGTTCACGCTCCGGGAAATCAAGGGGCTGCTGGAACTGGACGCCGATCCCCGGGCCGCCTGCGCGGACGTCACACGACGCACCGACGCCAAGCTGGACGGGATCAGCCGGAAAATCCGCGATCTTCAGAAGATGAAGCGGGCATTGATGAAGCTCTCCGCGGCGTGCGGTGACGGCAGGGACGCCGTGACCCAGTGCCGGATTTCAGATTGCTTTAAACCAGACGGGGAATGTTCCTAAACAGGAGGAAGCGCCATGCGAACCCATCTTTCGTTGAACGTGAAGAATGTCGCCGAATCGGTGGCCTTTTATCAGAAGGTGTTCGGCGCGACGCCCCAGAAGCACAACTCCACCTACGCCAAGTTCGACCTGCAGGAGCCGCCGCTCAATTTCGCCATGCAATCGGGGGGGGAGCTCAGCCGGGTCTCTCATCTCGGCATCGAGGTCGATTCCGATGACGAGATGGTGCGGTGGCAGAAGCGGCTGACCGAACTGGGTCTGGTCTCGCTGATCGAAACCGACACCTCCTGCTGCTTCGCCCGGCAGGACAAGATCTGGTTCTCGGACCCCGACGGCAACCGGTGGGAGGTCTTTTACATCCGCGAGCAGCTGCCGGTGACGGAAACAATGGAGCAGTGCGACTTTTGCCGGTAGACGGCAGATTGCCAATCCCCCGCGACCGGAGTAGAATAACGCCCGCCGTCATGCGAAAAACACAGGGCCAGATGGAGGCGCAGATCGGCGAGGCGCTGATCCAGTTCGAGAAGGAATACATGGGACGGGGGCCGCAGGAGACGAAGGCCTACATCCTCGACGACATGATTCTGGTGCGCCTGAAGGGCGTGCTCACCCCGGCGGAGCAGCAGCTGGTCAAAAACCCCCAGGGCACCGACCTGATCAAACGCGTCCGCTCAAACCTCCTCGAGCAGGGGCGCGAGTTGCTGACCAAGGCGATCGAGACGATCACCGACCTCACGGTCGTCAGCCTGCACACCGACGTCAGCACCAAAACGGGCGAGCGGGTCATCATTTTCACCCTGGCGGAGAATCTCGAGGACAAAATCCGCGGCAATCAAATGCCTTGACGAACGCGGAGAGTGCACGGTTAAATAGTCAGCACGGAAGATGGCCTGAAGGATATGCACAACACGATCAGTCAGGCTGTAAGCCGACTCAATGGACGGTGAATTGAGTCGGCTTTTTTGTTTGCCGACGGGGCCATCGGGTAAACAATGGAGGCTCGGGGTGTGGAGGCATCGGAGAATTCGGCTAAGGCGAATTCGCACGGGCCCCCACATCAGATAGCGTCGGCTTTTTCATTCTGCGCCGTCCTGTTTTCGTGATTCATGACCGAATCCGAATATTATCCGCTCCTGATTCCGCTGGCGCCGCTCGCGGCGGCCCTGCTGACGGCATTGCCGCGCGGCCTGGTCGGGGAAATGAACTACCGGCTCGGCGTGCTCTGCCACGTCGCCGCTCTGGCCGTCTCGGTGCAGGTGCTCCGCGTGGCCGCCGAGCCCGGCCGTCCGGCCCCTGATCTTCACCTCTTCAACCCGCCGCTCTCCGACCCGCTGCGGTTCGTTTTCCATATCGACCGGCTGGCGGCCGTCATGATGGTCGTCATTGCCGGCATTGGCACGCTCATTTATCTCTATTCCCTCCGTTACATGCGGCAGGAATCGGGCCGCGCCCGGTACCACACGCTGCTCGCGCTGACCGTCTCCGTGCTGCTCTGCATGGTCTCGAGCGGCAATCTTCTCCTGCTCTTTCTCTGCTGGCAGCTCCTGAGCTGGCTGTTGAGCTTCCTGGCCTACAACCACGTCCATCCCCCCACCGCCCGGGGCGCCTTCCGGACTTTTGCGATGCTCCGCGTCGGCGACGTCGCGTTTCTGGCAGGCATCGTCCTGGCCTACGGCCTCTACGGCACGCTCGATCTGCAGGAACTGTTCGCACGGGCCGCCCGGACGCAGGACACCTTTTCCTTCTGGCAAGGCGGGCCGGAGCTGCGGGGCTCCACCGTCGTCACGCTGCTGATCTTCGTCGGGGCGATGAGCAAGTCGGCCCAGGTGCCGTTGCACTTGTGGCTGCCCGATTCGCTCTACGCCCCCACGCCGGTCCACGCCCTGCTGCACGCGGGAATCATCAACGCCGGCGGTTTTCTAATCAACCGGCTCGCGCCGCTCTATGGGGCAAGCCCGTCGACGCTGCACCTCGTCTTTGCCGTTGGCCTCTGCACCGCGCTGCTGGGCGCCGGAATGATGCTCACCCAGAACGACATCAAGAAGACGCTGGGCTATTCCACCATCGGCCAGATGGGGTACATGATCATGGAGTGCGGTCTGGGCGCCTTCGCGCTGGCGGTCTTTCACCTGATCGCCCATGGCCTGTTCAAAGCCACGATTTTTTTGAACTGCGGCAACGTGATTCACCTCGCCCGGCAGGAACCGAGACGGCCCGAGCGTCATGACGCCTCCGCGCCGCCGGATGACAACGAGGGCGCCGGCTTTTCGACGGTCACCTGGCTCACCGGCTTCGTCACCACGCTGATCCTGCCGCTCATCATCCTGCTGGCCGCTCACGGCGCCCTGAGCCTGCCGATGCGCGACTCGCAGGGCGCGGTCATCTTCCTCTTCTTCAGCTGGGTCACCTCCTCGCAGGCGATCCTGACGCTCTACCGGGTCCGCGCGATCGCCTCCCGCAAAGTGGCCGCGCTCATGCTGGCCACGCTCGTCGCCGTCGTGCTCACCTACTTGCTCGCGGCCGAAGCCTTCACCTATTTTCTCTATCCGGCGCCGGGCGAGGTGGGATTCTATTTTCAGGCCGCGGCGTTGCCTTCCTGGCTGTTCGACGGAATCGTGGCGGTTACCTCGTTCTTCGTCATCGCCGGCTGGATGACGCTCTACGCGAAAAGCCGAGGCCGGACGATCTCCCTGCCCGGCCGGCTGCCGGAACGGATGGGCCGGCTGCGGATCCGCCTCTATCTCTTCCTGATCAACCGGCTCTATCTCGACACGGCGGCCCTCGCGCTTGACCGGACCGCCACGGGCTTCGTCCGCCGATTGGATCAAAGCCGCCTCTTCACGGCGCTCGCCGCGGCGGCCGCGCTGACAGCGCTCTTCGGGTCGCTGGATGCGGTCCTGCGTCTGCCACCCGAAACGGCCTGGCTGCTGGCGTTCGCGGTGGTGACGATGCCCCTGTTTCCCTTTCACGGACTCTACCTCGCCGCACTGACCCGCGTGCCCGGTACCCTGCCGGTCGCGCTGGCGATGCTGCCGGCGGTGGGTTGGACCGCGCTCTCTTCCCTGCCGGCCGGACTGCCGCCGGAGCTGTGGCGGGCGGTCGGCATGCTCGCGTTGATCAGCGCCGTCTACGGCTCGTTGAAGGCGCTCGCGCAGTTCAGGGTCAGACGGTTGATCGCCTACACCGGCCTCGTCCTCTTCGCCCTCCTCTGGTGGCACCTGGCCTCGTCGGGCGGCGACACCTCGCATGCCACCCGATACGCCAGTGCGGCGATGCTGGCCACAGGCGGCCTGCTGCTCGCCTGGCACGCGGTGCAGGTGCGCTTCGGCAATCTCGACATGGACCGAATCGGCGGCCTGGCCAGAACAATGCCCCGCTTCGCCCTGATGCTCTCCCTGCTGGCGATGGCGGCCGCCGGGTTGCCCCCCTTCGGCCTCTTCTTCGGCTTCATCGACATGACGCTCAATTCCCACGTCACGGCGTTGACCGCCGGTCTCGTTGTCGTGCTGCTCGCCTGGTTCGGCGCGTCGTTCTATGTGTTCAGGATGCTGCAGCGGCTCCTCTTCGGTCCGCCCCGGACCGATCTCCTGTACAACGACCTCGGCAGGGCCGAAATCGCCTCGCTCGTGATTGTCCTGGTGGCGTTGATCGGCCTCAGCATCTGGGGCATCGAGCCCTCCGTCCAGACTGCCGCGCTCGCGCACGGCTCTCGCACCGCAATGGAGTTGAAATCGCCATGACCGCACCGGTGACGACAGCGCCGTCGACGCCGCCGGAACGCGGCCGCCACACCGATACCCGGCGGATGCACCTGCGCGGGCTGCTCCTCATTGCGGGTGAAATCGTCGCCACCTACTGGCCGATGCGCACCTTCGTCCACCACAACCCGCTGCACGGTCTGGAGGATCTCCCCTTCGACACGGCCGTCCGGCGCGCGCGCCAATTACTGGGCGGGGAGGGTTATCTGCCCAACCGCGTCTATCGTGACTATCTGCTCGCCGGGCGGATCAGGCCGTGGGAGCTCGATCAGGCGTTCGCGCCGCTGACGCAGGACAAGCGGGCCACGCTGGGCGCGCGTCCGGTGACACACGCCGAGGTGCTGCGCGCCCACCTGCTCCACGGAATCACGGCCCCCTCTGAGGACTCGCTGGATGCCGTCGTCGTCCGCCATCACGACCGCGACCGCATCCGGGAGCTGGCCTCGCATCTCGCCCCCGTTGTCGCCGGCCCCGACGTCCGGGACCAGATGACCGCCGCCGTCGAAGCCGAGCGGACCGGCCTCGGCCGGACTCAGACGATGGCCGCCTGGTGCGACCGGCTGCTCGCCGCCGATCTGACCGCGCGGATCGACCGGGAAATGATCAAGTGGTGCGAGGCATTTCTCGATGAAGGGCACGCCGCCTGGTCGATGCCCGGACGGGAACGGGGCTTCTTCGGCGCCTGGCGCTGGCTCGCGGCGCAGGAGCGCTCGCCCTGCGGGATCGCCGACAGCAGAAGGAAGATCGCCGCGCTTCCGGAGCGGCCCGACGACGCCCTGCTCGACAGTCTCGACGCGCTCGCCGTCCCCGAAGCGGCCTGGCCCGATTATTTATCGCGCCATCTCACGGCATTGCCGGGCTGGGCGGGCTTCATCAAATGGCGGTCGGACCAGACCGACTATGAATGGCAGCAGATCTATCCGGCCGACCTGCTCCAATATCTGGCGGTGCGCGTCTGGTACGAACGGGAGCTCGTTCACAAGAGCTGCCGGAAATCGCTTGGAATCGACGGCAATCTGCACGCCATCGCCGCCGACATGTCAGCCCAATCGCATCGGTATTTCCTCTTGCGGGAACGGGGCAACGGCCACCTGCCCGCCGCGTATGCCACCGCGCTCGACCGGCTCCGCTACGGCCGCGTGTCAACCGACGGCTACCGGCAACTGGCCGACCGGTACGCGGCTGAATCGGGCCCGCGCCGCGAACAGACGGCGCGACTGGCATCGGCCTGGCGGCTGCTAACGCTCGCCCGCGTGCTCGGCATCGACCCGTCCTCGCTGATCCAGACCGCCCCGGAGGAGTTGAGAACCGTGCTCGGCTGGCTCGACGCCTTCCCCGAAACGGAGCACGGCCCCGTCTGGCTGCGGGCCTTCGAGTCGGGCTACCGTCAGGCATTGATTCAACAACTCGCAGGGGCGCAGCAGGCTGCACCCCTACCGGCGTCAACGCCCGACGCGACCACCTCCCGCCACCAGGCGCAGGCCGCTTTCTGCATCGACGTCCGGTCCGAATCGTTCCGCCGCCACCTCGAAGCGGTCGGCGATTACGACACCTACGGCATCGCCGGTTTCTTCACCGTCTTTATCCGCTTCCGGGGATTGGGCCTCCATCACGACACCGACCAGTTTCCCGTCATCATGAAGGCGAAAAACAGCGTCCGTGAAGTCATCCGCACCTATCACAGCCAGCTCATCTCCCGCCACGAGGCCGGCTCCACGCTCCTGCACGCGGGCCACGCGCTGCTCCACGATCTGAAGGAAAACGTCGTCACCCCGTACGTCGCGGTCGAATCGCTCGGCTGGTTCTACAGCCTGCCCTTTATCGGTAAAACGGTCTTTACGGCCTGGTACCAGGCCTGGGCCGCCCAATTGCGGAGGGTTTTTGTTCCGAAGGTCGCCACCACCGTGACGGTCGACAAGCTGACCAGAGTCGACGTGAACGAAATGCTCGCGGCCGAGCAGCGGTCGATCATCCGGCAGGCGCTGCAGGAGCAATTCGGCGACCGCCACCTCAATCTGTCGCTTGATCGGCTGGAGTTTCTGCGCAAGAAAGCGCTGGAAGAGCCGTTGGGGAATCAACAGCCTCCGAAAGGCTCCCTCACGCTCGAAGAGGAAACAACCTTCGTCATCGACTTGCGCAGGACCTACCGGATCAATCCCGCCGACGCCTTCGCCCGGATGGAGCGGATCACGCGGATCGGCTTCACCCACGCCGAGCAGCTCTTCACCGTCGAGACTGCGCTGCGGTTGATCGGGCTGACCAAAAATTTCGCCCGTTTAGTCCTGCTCTGCGGCCACGGCAGCACGTCGGACAACAACCCCTTTGAGGCCGCGCTCGACTGCGGCGCCTGCGGCGGCAACTCCGGCAGGCCGAACGCCCGCGTGCTGGCCGCCATGGCCAACCGCCCGCTTGTGCGCGCCGAGCTCGCGAAGAAGGGGATCGTCATCCCTCAGGACACCTACTTTCTCGCGGGGCAGCATGACACGACGACCGACCAGGTGGAGCTGTTCGATCTGGAGGAGATTCCCCACGCGCACCAGAAGGATTTGATCCGGCTGATCCGCGACCTGGAGGAGGCGGGCCGGAGGAACAGCCGGGAGCGCTGCCGCCGCTTCCCCGAGATCGGCGTCGCGCTTTCCCGAGCCAAGGCGGCGCGCCAAACGCTCCGCCGCAGCGGCGACTGGAGCGAAGTCCGGCCCGAATGGGGATTGTCAGGCAACAGCGCGTTCATTATCGGCCGGCGGGAGCTGACCCGCGGCAGCGATCTGGACGGGCGGGTGTTTCTCCACTCATACGATTGCCGGGAGGATCAGACGGGGCGACTGCTCGAGATCATCATGACCGGTCCGCAGGTCGTCGGCCAGTGGATCAACATGGAGCATTACTTTTCCACCGTTGATACGGAAGTGTACGGCAGCGGCAGCAAAATTTATCACAACGTCGTCGGCCGCTTGGGCGTCATGTCCGGCCCGCAGAGCGACCTGCGCACGGGGCTGGCCTGGCAGACGGTGATGGATGGCGTGCGGCCCTATCATGAGCCGATGCGGCTGCTCGTGGTGATCGAAGCTCCCCGGGAGCGGATTTCCCAGATCATCAGGCGCCACCGGCTGTTGCAGCATCTTTATCACGGCGAATGGGTCCGTTTAGTCGCGCTTGACCCGTACGAGCGGATGTTCTATGACTATCATCCCGTTACGGGATGGGCGCCCTTTCCGTTTGAGTATGGCGCGTAGCCCCTGCGGACCGTCATGCGATCGATATCAACAGAAGGAGTGATCCGATGACCAACCTGACCCTCCACCCCATGAAAGAGATCCGGATCGTCATCCAGGGCGAGCACGTCAAATTCGCCACCGATCTGCTGGACGCGATCAAGGCAACCGGCTACACGATCATCCATAACATTTCGGGCAAGGGACACCACGGCTTCCATACCGCCCACCCGATGTTCAACGACATGGACAGCCTGGTCATGCTGATGACTGTTGTGCCTCAAGAGAAGGTCGAGCCGATCCTTGCGGGCCTGAAGCCCGTCTTCGAGCGCTACACGGGCGTGATGTTTGTGTCGGATGTGGCGGTGAGCCGAGGGGAGTATTTTTCGGGAAAACAGGAGGGGCCGGCTTAACACGGCCCTTCATCTGTTTTACCGATTTACTATGTGCGATTTACGGATTCAACTGCTGATGTGTGATTGCAAGACCTGACCCCGAGGTGCGAGGTGTGTTGTGGCAGCTCCGACAATCACGCCGAATATAAATCTCAACACCAGAACCGTCAGATCGAGCTTTCTATCAATCTCTATAGAAGCTCACACTTCGGGGGTCAGGTCTTGCAATCATGCACCCACCGTTTCATGCCGCTTGAGCTCCCGGCTCACCGTTGAGTAACGGACGCCGGCATGATTCGCGAAATTCCGGGGACAGATTTATTTTCAAGCATTATAAGATCGCCCTGTAAATTCTCTGAAAATAAATCTGTCCCCAAGCATTTCCCAAGCATTCAAGTCTTATCAAGTATTCGCTTCATGATGTTGGCAGCCGGCCCAGGACCGTGCAGCGCACGTCACTGATGCTCCGCATGATCTCCCCGCCCATGGTCACGGCGGAATCCTTCCCGTGCAGCTGACAGGCGAGC
>DATJYI010000139.1:0-15407 GCA_035499635.1 Nitrospiria bacterium
AAAAACAGCCCCCCCCGATCGTCGCCAATTCCATCATCCGCCAACCACGTTCGCTCGCGCCATGTCACCGGTCCTTCAGTTGAGATCGACGGCACGTTCGGTCAAGACTTCCCGTACCAATTCCGGCAACTGTTCCGGGGCGTGAGCGATCCAATCGGGACGCACGTCTCCGGGGTGATCGGAATAGCCCCAGGCGCACCAGATGGTGGCCGCGCCATACGCCCGGCCCATCGCCACGTCGCCCGGCGTGTCGCCAATCATGACGGTCCTGTCCGGCCGTTTCACGAATCCGCACCGCCGGGCGGCCGCATCCAGCACCATGGGATCGGGCTTCCCCTTCGGACAGGTGTCCCCGCCGATGACGGTTGAGAAGAACTTGCTGACGCCCAGCACTTCGAGAAGCCGCCACGAAATCCGCTCCGGCTTGTTCGTCACACAGGCCAGCGCGCCCGCGTGCGAAAGCTGCTCGACCGCCGCCGCGATGCCGGGGTAGAGCCTGGTTTCCACGGCGACGTGGTCGAAATAATCAAGTTCATAGAGCCCGCGAACCTCCGTCAATTTCGATGTGTCCGTGCCGATGAAATCATCGAAACAGGCGCGATAGAGCTGATCCATGCCCTTGTTGACCCACGGCATGAGGGTGTCGTCGGACCGGGGCGGCAACGAGAGGCGGTTCCGGACGCGCCGGACAGCGGCCACCATGTCACGCCGGCTGTCCTCCAGCGTGCCGTCAAGATCAAGACCGATCAACATCATGAGGCGCCCGTGCGCCCTTTGGCCAACGATTCGACGCTCCCCTTCGCATCCCCGTACTCCGTGACCTTCCGTTCCCCGCTCAACGAGCCTTTGTAGGCGGAGAACGGACGGCCGTTGTGGCTGATCACCTCGTGCGGCAGGCCGCCGGGAATGAACAGGATGTCTCCGCCTTCGATCGTGATCGGGCAGTCGTCAAAATGGAACGTGGTCACGCCGGAGACGGCGCCCCGGATCTCCTCGTGGTCGTGGGCGTGGCGGCTCCGCTCGAACCAGGGGCCGATCGTTTGCAAATCATAGACCGAGTAGCCGAACCGCTTCATCTCGGCCGCCACCGAATCGGCCGTTGGTTCCTCCTTGTGGCTCCACTTGATCAGCCGGACGCCGTTGGAAAAGGTCACCATTGTCGGTCGTTCCGTCATCGCTGCACCTCCCCCCATACTTCCTGCGCGGCCGCGTGCCTTGTGGCTCCCGGATTTGACCCGAACGCTGAACAAGGCTTATCATGTTTTCTCCTGCTATGCAACCCGGCGCCTCCGCAACGGGATCCCTGCCCCGGCAGCTCGTGCTCGATGAGCTGTTCGACCTGACGCTCTACCGGAGTTTGCGAGCCTTTGCACGCCCCGAACTGCATGCCACGCTGGATGAGTTGATCGCGGTCGAAAGCCGGCACTTCGCCTTTTGGAAGAATTTCTTCAGCCTCCAACTCGACTCGCTCGATTCCGGCCGGCGTCTGAAGCTCCGGCTGATCAAGCTGGCCTGCCGGCTCACCGGCGATCTGGGCATGCAGCTGGTTTTGGAGGCGATCGAGGTCTACGGCGTGAGAAAATATCTGGCGCTGTGGGAACGCTACCGGCACGATCCGTTGGGCGGCGCGGTGCGCGGAATCCTGGAGGATGAGTTTCAGCACGAGGATGAAGCGGTCACCCGGCTGACGGCGAGGAAGATCAATCCGGACCGGATCCGCAACATCTTTCTCGGCTTCAATGACGGTCTGGTGGAGATTCTTGGCGCGGTAAGCGGTTTTTACGCCGCGTTCGGCTCCAGCGTCATGGTGGTGTTGGCCGGCGTCACGACCGCCGTGGCCGGCGCCCTCTCCATGGCGGCCGGGGCCTACATCGCCGTCAATTCGGAACAGGAGGTTCGCCGCACGCAAACGTCCAAGCGGCGTTTTCTGGACGAGCGGGCCAAAGGCGATGCATCCGGCGAGCCGGCGCTCGGCACGGCCGCCGTCGTGGGCGCCAGCTATTTTGCCGGCGCCGTGCTGCCCATCCTGCCTGTGCTCATGGGCGCAACGACCGCTCTTGCGTCGATCCTGGCCGGCGGCCTCACCATCCTGCTTGTCTCGATGGTTCTGGCGTTTCTCTCAGGCATGGACGTCCGGAAGCGCATGGCGATGAATCTGGTCATCATCGCCGCGGCGGTCGGCGTCAGTTACGCGATCGGCGCGGCGGTCCGCGCCCTCTGGGGGGTCGATCTGTAAATCATTCAAGATTGACGCGCGAAAGAAAGGTTCCGTCCCGGTACTCCTCGAACGCGCGCGTCAGCTCCTCCCGCGTGTTCATGACGATCGGTCCGCCCCAGGCAATCGGTTCGCCGATCGGCTTGCCGGAGACGAGCAAGAGCCGTGCCGCCTGCGTGTCCGTGACCATCCGGATCACATCGCCATCGCCGAACAACGCCGCCGTTTCGGCGCCGACCGCGCCGCCGTCCGGCCCGCCGAACCGTGCTTCGCCCTCCAGCAGATAAGCGAAGACGCGATGGCCCGCTTTGACCGGGTGATCGTACCGCCGGTCAGGCTCTAGCGCGATGTCCAGATAGTCCGGTTCGATGACGATTTCCCGCACCGGTCCCTCGACCCCGTGGACCCGTCCGCACACGATCCTAATGGTGACGCCGTCGGCGGGCGTGACCACGGGGATCTGGTCGCGCCGGATCTCCCGGTAGCGTGGCGCCATCATCTTGTGCGCGGCGGGCAGATTGGCCCAGAGCTGGAAGCCCCACAGCGCGGGCTTCGACACTTGCGGCATCTCTTCATGGATGATCCCCCCGCCCGCCGTCATCCACTGCACGTCGCCCACCTCGATCACGCCGCTGTGGCCCATGCTGTCCTTGTGCAGCACCCGCCCCTGCAGCAGATAAGTGATCGTCTCGATGCCGCGGTGCGGATGCATGGGAAATCCGGCCAGATAATCTTTGGGATCGCTTGAATGAAAATCATCGAGGAGCAGAAAGGGGTCGAACAGGGGCAGTTGCGGCGATCCGAACGCGCGCTTGAGTTTGACCCCGGCGCCTTCGAGGGTCGGCCGGCTGCGAAAGCGCCGCTGAACGGTGCGGATAGTAGCCATGGACGCGCTCCGATACGAGACCGCGTTCACAGTATAAGTGACATGACCGCGGCTCCGCAACCGCCCGCCGGGCTGTCGGCATCAGGCCGGGGTGATCAACAGATCGACACGATGACGAACGGATTCGGGCTCCACCGGCGCGAGAACGCCCCGGCAGGTCACCGGCACTGACGCATACCGGACAGGATACGGCAGGCATGCCGAGAACTCGGCCAGCCGGTAGGCATCGGGATTGTACTCGATCAGCAGCACGGGCCGGTGCCGTCGCAACGTTTCTGCAGCGCCCTTCAGAACCGACAGTTCGTACCCTTCGACATCGATTTTGATCACGCTGACCGGCGCGTCCACGCCGCGGAGCTCGTCATCAAGCGTCCTGACCTGCATCGTTCCGTCTCCACCGGGATCGAACCGCCCCTTGCCGATGTTGAATGCGCCGGCGTAGTCGTTGAATGGAATCGTCTCTGTTTTCTCGCCCAATCCGTAGGGCTTGGCGACGACATTGACGGCGCTGTTCACGGCCAGATTGGCCGTGAGCCGCCGGCAAATCGATTCGAGGGGTTCGTAGGCATACACCCGGCCGTTGCGATCGACGCATCGGGACAGCACTAGCGTATGGATGCCCAGGTTGGCGCCTACGTCGACAGCGATGGATCCGGGTTTGGCATATCGCTGGTACAGGACAAATGACGTCAAATTGTCGCTGAATCCATACAAATAGACGACGCTGGAATTGGCGTCCCCTGCTCGGCACTCGATCATCAGGCCGTCGAAACCGATTGGCGACAGGGGGAACGGGCGTTCTTGACCGCGGATCGACGGTTCCTGCTGAACCTGGAAGACAAAATCCACAAGCCACCGGCCCGCCAGCCTGTGAAACGGTCCGCACCGGTCAATTCCGTACCAGGCCCGCGCGGCCCGCTGAATTCTCCGGTGGCCCGATCCGCCTGGATTCGCGTAGGCGTCCGTCAACAACCGGCGAACGGATCTTTTGGTGACGGCTTCGGCCAGCCGCTTCAGCAGCTGCATCAATCGCCGCCGACCACACGGCTCATCGCCATGAGCTCGCCGAACGCCCGGGCGACCGCTTCAGGAGCAATGCCGGTCATGCAGCGCTGATAATCGGCGCCTGTCAACGGACATCGATCATGGAAGCAGGGCGCGCAGGGAACCTCGTGCCGAAGCTGGCGGAGCCGTGTCTCGGAGAAGGGGGGACGGTACCGGATGGCGTCACCGGGCCCGACAAGAATAACAGTCGGAACCCCCCAGACAGCCGCTAGATGTGGTGGCGCGCTATCGGTACTGATCAGCGCGTCTGCAGACTCGATCAACACTGCGGTTCTGGCGATGTCCCACCGGCCGCGGGCGTCAAAGTGCCGTACGGCTGAACCGGACGGCAACCCCGGATCGCGCGGCGACCCGATGAGAATGGGACGCACTTGCCAACGTGCCTGGAGCAGTGCGAGCCAATGGTTGGCCCGCTCCGGAGATTCATGTCGCGTCCGTCGGTCGCCGCCCAGCGCGACAACGAGTCGGGGACCGGTCAGCGGCCCCCATGACAGGGAGTCGAGCCAGATCCGGACCTCCCGTCTGACGGCGTCGGTGATATGCAGCGGTGCGGCAGTGTGCGGGGGTGCCGGCAGGGAGGACGTGCCGATCTTGGACACCAGCTTCAAATACCGCGCAGACTGGCTGTCGGACGCGTGTTGGCCGTCCAGTCCGATCAGAGGCGCGCATAACATCAGTCGAATCAACGCGCGCCAACACCGTCCGACCAAGGACTCGCCTCCGTACAAATCGAGCACCAGGTCGTAACGGCCGCGCAGGCCGATCATTCGACGGAGCCACCGGGGGGAATCGGACGGCGCCGGAATGGCACGGCCAGGCGTCGTGGGCAGGCCGATCACATCATCGATATCGGGGCAGCACCGGGCGAGCGGCGCCGTCTTTTCCGCCACGACCAGCCGGATGAAGGCGCCTGGCTTCGCGACCCGCAAGCGTCTCAGCGCTGGGAGTGAATCGGCAAAATCGCCGATCCCTGAAACATTCAAGACAAGAATTTTCTCCATCCCTCAATCTCTTCTCGTGGCGGCCACGATCAACACGTCCGTCTCCGTCCGCCCTGTTCGCATCAGGCGGGAACGTACAGCCATCACAAGGCCAGGACAAGACATCAGCAATGCCTTGCTCACCCAACCCAGACCCAGCTGATTGAGCCGATCCCCCCATCCAGTTCCTTGAGACACCCCTTCCAATCGTTGGCAGGTAAAGCCGCATTTCGCCAGCAGGACTTCGAGCGTCGTCCGGTCGAAATAATAGAGATGGGACAGCGGGCGAAAATGGACCCAGTGTTCTTTTTGTTCCCTGGCGATTCGGCTTCCGGCATCGGGCACCTCGATAAACAGCGTCCCTCCCGGTTTCAGCAGCCGATGCGCCAGTCGCAGAATCTCTGAGGGATCGGGCACGTGTTCCAGCGTATGCCATAATGTCACAGCGTCGAACCACTGCTCAGGCCACGGCGCCGTTGCTAGCTCGCCGATATGCACGTCCCGGCAAATTCGTTTCGCGAACATCCCAGTGCGAGGGGAAATTTCCACACCGGCCATTCTGAATCCTCTCCGCAGCCCCCGGTCAAGAAAATAGCCCCAGGCACAGCCGATATCGAGCACCCTGGCCCCGGACGGAAGCCGGGAAGACATCCAGTCGAGCCGTTCATCGAACCGGGCATCATACAACGCATGTTCCGCGCCGTATTCTTGCTCAAGCTCCTCGTGATCTTGTATATCAACCCGCTGTCCGGTGAGATCTGTGCGCAGCCGTGGATTGGTGTAGATCAACCCGCACCGAACGCACCGGACGACACGGTGACCGTCAGGCGAAATGGCATACACAATCGTCTCCATCCCTCCGCATCCGTTGCAAGCGACTTCTTCCGCTTTCCGTGTAGTTGTCACCACCGCTCCCCGTCAATGTAGATGCGATGCCAGAGCTCCAGCACCAGCAGTGCAAAGAGTTGATCGGCGCAATTTCTCCGGCCCGACTCGTGCTCCTCAAGCAGACGACGTATCGAAGCAGAATTGAAATAGCCCCGTTTGTCGATCGCCGACTCGGAGAGTAATTCGTTCACCAGCGGTTTCAATTCCTTGTTGAGCCAGGAGGCGATCGGGACCATGAAGCCCTGTTTTCCCCGGTGCAGAATCTCTCGCGGAATCAACCCCCTGATGGCACTCCGGAACAACGCCTTCAACGTCAACCCGCGCACCTTGAACTCGCCGGGTATGGAAGCCGCGTATTCGATCAGGCGGTGATCGCAATACGGGACCCGCAGCTCAAGCGACGCCGCCATGCTCATCTTGTCCCCCATCATCAGCAGATCGTCAGCCAGGTAGCCTCTGGTATCGGTGGCGAACAGACGCTCCAATTCGGTCGACGCGCCGGCGTGATCGTACCACTTGCGATGGGCATCCCATAAGACGTCTACATCGCCGACCGCCGATCTGAGCGATGGCGTTAGCAACGCCTCCAGGCCGGACCGATTATAATGCGAAATCCACGACAGGTACCGTTCCCGCGGCGGGAGCAAGCCGCTTGCAACGAATCGTTTGATCCGTCCGCTGACGTTCTGGCTGCCGGTCGATTCCGGCAACCAGCCGATCACGCTCCCAGCGGCCCGGCGCAGCGCCACAGGCAGCCGTTCGTAGCCGCTCGCCAGCCGCGCGCCCAGGTATCTCGGATATCCACCGAACAATTCGTCCCCACCGATCCCGGTCAGTGCGACAGTGACGTGGCGTCTGGCCGACACCGAGACCAAATAGGTCGGAATCAGTGATGAATCGGCAAAGGGTTCGTCCAGATGCCAGACCAGTTTGGGAAGCAGCTCCATCACATCCGGCGTGACGATCTCTTCATGATGGTTCGAACCAATGTGGCGGGCCATGACGCGGGTGGCCTTCAGTTCGTCATAAGAGGCATGCTCGTCACCGTAACCGATGGAAAATGTCTGCACCGGTCCGGCGGACTGCCGGGCCATGATTGCGGCAATGCTGCCCGAATCGAGGCCGCCAGACAGAAACAGGCCGAGCGGCACATCGCTCATCAGATGCGCCTGCACCACCTCCGCCATCAACCGCCGAAGTTCGTCGCAATATGTGTCCGGACTCTTGCGTTCGGCTTCCCTCCTCCGCTCGCGGTCCGGAAACGAGAGCGTCCAATAGGGATGAAGGGTCGCCTCCCCGTTGCGAAACCGCAACACATGGGCCGGCGGCAATTTGCGGATGCCGGCGAAGATCGTGTCGGGCGAGGGGATGTAGAGGAACGTCAGAAAGCGTGCGAGCGCGCGGGGATCGATGATTTTCCGGATGCCGTCATACTCAAGCAGCGCCTTCAGCTCCGAGGCGAACACCAGCGCGCCGTGGCGCACCGCATAGTACAGCGGCTTGATGCCCAGCCGGTCGCGCGCCAGCAACAGTTGTTCGCGGGACGCATCCCACAGGGCAAAGGCGAACATGCCCTGCAACCGTTCGACGCAGGCTTCGCCATGCTCCTCGTACAAATGCACGATCACTTCCGTGTCACTCTGCGTCGAAAAGGCGTGGCCTTTGGCCAGCAGGGCTTCGCGCAGTTCCCGGTAGTTGTAGATCTCACCGTTGAAGACGACCCGGACCGTCCGGTCTTCATTCGCAATCGGCTGACGGCCGCCGTCCAAGTCGATGATGCTGAGCCGCCGCATGCCCAGCCCCACGCCCGTTGCCCCGTCCTTGCCATCGAGGAAAAACCCTTCATCGTCAGGCCCCCGGTGCACAAGCCGCCGCGTCATCCGACGCAGTAGCGATTCGTCATGCAGGCCGACAAATCCACAGATTCCGCACATGGGTCGCCCGCTATCCGGTCCGTCGCGCCGTCATGAGAAAGACGGGATTGGAGAGCAAATGCTGATCCCCCTGCCCCACTTCGACACGATAGTAGGCGCCGCCGGCCGCCGGGGCCGAATCGGTCCATTGCCGGTCGATCGGCGTAGAGGCCGTGAAACTCTGCCAGAGGCGGCCGGATCGGATCACCTTCACCGCGACCGGTCTGGAGCGGCCGTCGCTGGCCGAAACGGCCAGTCGCACCGTGACGGCACCTCCCGGATCCACCGAGGCGGTCTGTCCTGAGATGACCTCATCCCCCGAACCACGCACCGAGAAGGCATTCAGGGTGAGACACCAGTCGGCCCGTCGCTGACGCGCGTAAAAGGCGCCGGCGCGGAGGGCCGTCAGCACCGAAGCGACGGAACGGGATTCGGCCAGGACGACCGTCTGGATATCGCCGAACTGTTTGTGGTCCTCCCCATCGCCATGATAGGCCAATTCCCCAAGTCCCCAGACCGGCTCCTGCCGCCGGCCGTCCAGATAGGCCTGAAGCAAGTTGTCCCACTCCCCCCCGGGCCGCGTGGCCTTGATCGTATCCTCGTAAAGAGCCCCGAAACCGGTATATCCGGTCGTCTTCTCCAAGGAGGCCAAATACGGTTTCGTCCGCACCGCGACCGCACCGTCGTACCAGCCGAGCAGCCGGCCGATCGTCCCCAATGCGCCGCCTTGCGCGGCGAGTTCCTCCATTCGATACCGATGGTCATCGAGGGCCTCCGGCAGTGACCAAAAGCTCAGTCCGCCGGCACTGCGCGCCGTATCAATGAACCGTTGCGCCTGCGCGTCGCCGGGGTCTGAATTGTACGGATCGCCCGCACACCGCGCCAGAAGCAGGTTGTTCGTCATCAGCAGGCCCGCGATCAGGGCCAGGGCGGCCGCTTCCCTGCGGTAACGGCGTCGGATTGTCATGCGAAAAAATCTCGTGCGCCCCACCACCACCCGCTCCTTGTTCCAGAACCAGAGGGCCGGCGCCGTCAACATCAGCGGCCAGAGGACGGCCGGCCGCCACAGCGCCCTGGCGCTCCCAGACAATGCCGCCGTGCGTGACGGACTCTCCAGACCGATCAGCAGGAGATTTTTTTGGGTATCGTGCACCGTCAAATTCTTGTCCAAGAGCGAACCGGTCCAATAATAATGGGGCATCGCCTCCACGCCGGGGATCCACAACAGGTCGGGGTGGCGTTGCCGGACGGCGCGGATCTCTTCCAGATAGGCCGCCGTTCCGAATCGTCGAACCGATGGAAATTCGACGCCGACCCTGAGGAGGCCGCGCAACGGCCACAGACCATACTCGACGTGCAAGTCGTAGTTTTCGGTCAGCACCACACCGTCCAGGCCCGCCGCCCTCGCTCTGGCCGCCAATTGGTCCAGCGTCAGGGAACCCGTGCTGATGGTGGAATGGACGTGGACGGCTAAGGCAATCGGCAACCGGGGCGCGTGTGCATCGGCCCGTGCCTGGCCCGCACCCCACGCCGCACATCCCGCCGCCAGCACACAGGCGGCCAGCCGTTTAGTCACGGCGCACGTCCACGGGCCTCGAACGACCCGGCCGTCGTCGCCCCGCCGACCGAACGGCGCGGGCCGCCGCCCATTCGATCCCGTACGCGGTTCGGCCGGCCGAGAGCAGCAACCCGGTGTACAAACGATCGATCGCCACAATCATGGCCTGTACGCTGAATTGGCGGCCGATGGAACGGCGCGCCTCCTCGCTCATGCGCTTCAGACGGCCCGAATCGAGCAGGAGAGAACAGACGGCGTGGGCCAGCGCCGCTGACGACGCCGGCGGCACCAACAGACCGTTGACGCCGTGATCGATTAGATCGGGCAATCCGCCGACCTGGCTGGCGATCACGGGCCTGCCCATGACCAGTGCTTCCAGCACGGTCCGACCCATGCCCTCATTGAGTGACGGTTGTACGATCACATCGCACGCGGCGATAAAGCGCGGCAGGTCATGTTGCGCGCCGACCAGGCGAACGCGGTCCAGCACGCCGGCTCGTGCGGCTCCGGCGACGAGCGCTTCCCGTTCCGGCCCTTCCCCCACACAGAGCAGTGTCGCCGACGGAAACGATTTGAGGATCGACGGCAACGCCTCGATCAGATACCGATGGCCCTTGATCCGCACCAGCCGTCCCAGCACGCCGATGACCGGCCCCCTGACGGGAAGCCCCAGCGCTTTGCGCGCGGCGGGCGATGACGACCGGGGCCGCGCATAGCCGTCCAGCTCGATGCCGCTGTGAATCACGTGGAGACGATCCGGGGGAACGATCCTGCGCTCGGCGTATTCAAGCCTGCCCGCTTCGGTCAATGCAACCAACGCATCAGTCATCCGGCCCAACCACCGTTCGGCGGCGACCGCACAGGCGCTCGCGACCCGGCCGTAATAACCATAGAAAATATGGCCATGGGGCGTATGAACGATCGTCGGCACGCGGCAGAGCCGAGCGGCCAAGCGGCCCAGCGCTCCCGCTTTGGAGGTGTGGGTGTGAACCACGTCCGGCCTCAGCCGCCGGATCAACCTGATGATGGCCAGAAACGCGGCCGCATCGCGCCACGGGGATATTCTGCGAACCAGCGAGGGGATGACGACCAGTTCCACCCCGGCCGCGCGCGCCGCCGCCAGCCGGCGTTCCAGTGATGCCGTTTCATCGGGCGTCATGCGCGATTCGGCCGAAGCGCCCGACGCCAGGAACACCCGGTACCGGCTCTGGTCGAGACCCGTCACCGTGAGCAGCGTGTTTTCGGCCGAACCGCCCCGGTCGAGTCGCGTGATCAGATGCAGCACGCACAGTCGGCCGTCGCCATTGCCGATTCGCGTTCCGCGACGGCGGCGAGCCGTATTGCGGGCGCGCAGAGGAACGCCTCGCCGTTCCACTGCGGAGACGCGGGAAACCGGCCTTCGCCGTTTACCGGCGGGCGGCGTGGTCGATCGCTGATTTGCCGGTCTGCTCATACAATTGTTGCCGCTCGAAATCCTTCGGTTCGTAGGCCGCCGAATGTAGGCCGTAGTACTGTGTCACCAGATAGGCGATATAGAGGCTGAGGACGGCCGCGACGCCGGACCATACAATCTGCCACAACCACCGCCGTCTCATGGCGCGCTCCCCACCATCGCCGCGGCGTGACGGTCCAGTGCCGCCATCTGCTCCTCGACGGCGGCGTACATTTCCTCTACCGAAATGGCCGCAAGACACGCGTGGGTGCCCAGGGGGCAGAGCCCCTCCCCGCACGGGCTGCACCAGAGCGGTTTGCGCACGATCACGTGGCCCTGTCCGACCGGCCGCCAACGGATCGGATCGGTCGGCCCCATGGTTGACACGGTCGGCACGCCCAGCGCCGACGCCAGATGCAACGGCCCCGAATTATTACAGACGAACAGCTGGCACCGGCTCATCAACGCCATGAACTCCCGCAACTCCAGATCGAAAAAGACCGCGACGCGCTGACCTTCCTCCATGCCGATCTGCGCGATCAGCCGTTCCTCGGCCCGCGTCCCGAAAAAAGCGATCTGCCTTTTCCGCTCGCGTTCCAACTGTCCGGCCAGCTCCAGAAACCGGCCCAACGGCCAGCGCTGGGAAGGATAGAAGCCGCCGGGATGGATCCCGATGATCGGACTTGACGGATCGAGCCCGTGCCGGCGCAGGCGGCTCTCCGCCGTCGCCCGTTCCGCGGGCGTCACCCTCAGACAGGCCGGCTCATCAGGATCGAGCTTCAACCCGACCAACGAAGCGAGGAGCTGGAGCTGACGGAGAAACGGCTGATTGGCGCCGGCGGCCACGGCCCGCGTGAAAAACAGTCCCCGTCCGGCCTTCGAAAACCCGATCCGGTGACGGGCCCGGCTGTGCCAGGCCAGCAGCGCGGTCTCCAACTCCTCACCGGCATAGGGATCGATCACGACGTCAAACCGGTCGGCCCTGAGCCGTGCATACAGACTCAGCCGTTCGTCCCGGTCCAGCAATTCGCCCGCCCGTCCGCCCAAGTGTCCGGATCTCCCCCGCACCGTGATCAGACGGTCGATCTCCGGCTGCGCCTGCGCGAGGGGCGCCACGGCCTCCCGGCACAGCAGTGTTAATTCGGCCGACGGCCAGCGCCGTTTCATCGCCGTCAAGAGCGGAAGGGTCAATATCAGGTCGCCCAGCCGGTCGAGCCGGATTACCAGAATGCGCTGGACGGAGGCGGGATCGAATTTGGGCAACGGTCGGGCAAAAAATGGCAGCATCAGCCACAAACCGAGCGTCCGTGCCGCATAATACAACCGTTTCGCGCCGTCTTTGATCCGTTTCCTAATCACGGGGTCTCACCGCTACGGCCAGGATGGTGAGGGAACGGTTGACGCCTGTCAGTCGGCACCACCACCGTGCGGCGCGGTCGATCCACCGCTTGCGCCAGTCGGCGTCTTCGACATCCATGCCCATCGTCATCACGAGAAAACCCCGCTCCTCGAGGAGCAGGCGCAGGCTTTCCGGCGTGAAATGAAACAGATGCAGTTCACGCTCTTCCGGCGTGTAGTACGCCGGCGGTGCGCCCTTGACCAGACGGTAGACGCCGTTGAACACGGTACTGCGTCGATTCGGCACGGCAATGAACAACAGTCCGCCCGGGCGCAATAGCCGGCGCACGATCGCCAGATCGCCCCGGGGATCGGTCAGATGTTCCAGCACATGCCACATCGTGATAATATCGAATGAGGCCACCGGCCACTCGATGGCGCGAACGGGTCCGGTCATCACGGGAACGCGCAACCGCCTCCGGACTCGCTCGGCGGCGTACTCGGACAATTCGGTGCCGGCGCAGATGAACCCCGACGCTTGTGCCGCCTCAAGAAACCCTCCGTCGCCGCAACCGACGTCCAGCACATCGCCCCTGGTTCGACGTGCGCGGACCAGATTGACTCGTTGACGCCACAGCCGCTTCCGGCTGCGTTGCTGTATCGTGATCCATTCGGCGTAATAGCCCTGGTCGTAATGAGCGCCCAGCGCCGACACTGTGGGCACGGGGGTCAGGAAGGCGACACCGCACCCTGCGCACAATTCCGTGCGAACGTCGCCGCACCGTTCGAGAACCTGTGTGGCGGTTGCGCCGCAGAGCGGACAACCCGTAGGACGGTCAACCACCGCGGTTGCAAATTCCTGTTTCATCTGTTCCTACTTCTTGTTTGCTCGCCCGCGGAGTGAGCACGTTCCAAGCCGAGCAGACGGCGGTACTCCCGTTCGATCGACCGCGCATGCTGTTCGGAACCAAAAGAGGTTTCGACACGCAACCGGCCCGCCTTGCCCATTCGTTCGCGCAATGCAGCATCGCCGAGCAATCGCTCCAAGGCCGCCGCCAACGCATCGATGTCCTCCGCGGGCACCAACATCCCCGTTTCGCCGTCCACCACGGCCTCGGCCACCCCCCCGACCCGCGAGGCGACAACGGGCTTTGACAGGGCCATGGCTTCAAGAATAGCTCGAGGAAATGCTTCGTAACGTGATGGATGTACAACAAGATCAGCGGCGGCGATCCAAGGCTGAATATGTGCCTGATACCTGACGTACTCGATGCGCTGCTCGAGGTGAAGCCGCTCCGCCTGTGCTTGGAGCACGTTCCGATACTCGTGCTCAATCGGTCCGACCAAGAGCAGTCGGTAGTCCTGGCACCCCCGCGGCAACCGGCTCAGGGCATCCAGCAACACGTCAGTCCCCTTGAGCGGTTCGACCCGTCCCACTGCAATCAGGACCACCGTGCCGGGCTCAACGTTCAAGCGCGCCCGCAGCGCGGATCGTTGAGATTCGAGCGTTGCGGGCACCTGCAGTTCAACGCCGTTGTGAATCACAGCCAGTTTCGGCTGGTCTTCTCCAGCCACGAAGAACCGGAACCGCGTACGCAGAGCATCCGCCACCAGAATCAATCGATCCGAAAAAGCCGCCAGCCAGCGATCAGACCAGTCTCCGCTGCTGGCCCGGACGTGCCAGAGCAGCACCGCGCGGCTGATTGTCGCCGCCAGGCCCGCGTAAAAGGTTTCACGCGGCGCATCGGTGTGGATCAGGCGGATGTGCCGGCGTCGTAGAATCGACAGAAATCGAACCACCGTTCGGACGATCGACCAGGACGGCCAGTGCGTCACCTTGGGGAGCGGCCAGACCATGGCTTCGAGTCCCATGGCCTCCGCCCGGTCGCTCAACTCGCCCCGCTCCGGGCAGAGCACCAGGGGGCGGAACCGGCGTCGATCCAGATGCGTCAGCAATTCAATCAGGCTACGCTGGCCGCCGCTCCGCAGGGAGCCGCGGCAAGTGGTATAGAGCACCGGCTCGGGAGTGTGCGGCGACGACCCGACGACGGGACACAAATCGTCATACAGCTCTTCGATCCGGCGCAGCATCAGTCGTTCTGAAAAGAGCTCTTCAACGCGCTGACGTCCGTTGGCGCCCATGGCGCGGCGCCTGTCCGGATGGGTCAGCACCCAGGCGAGGGTCTCGGCCAGCCGTTCCGAGTCGTTCGGCGGCACCAGGGCGCCGGTCTCCTCCGCGCTGACCACTTCCCGAACGCCGTCAAGGTCCGACCCCACGACGGCCTTCCCGATCGTCATCGCTTCCAGCAGGGCCAGCCCCAGTCCCTCCCGTTGAATCGACGGCAGACAGACGACGTCGCACGCGGCCATCAATGGCGTGACGGGGGATTGCCGGCCGGTGAAAACCACCGACGGCAAGAGCCCGGATTGTTCCGCCTGCGTGCGCAACCGCTCCCGTTCCGGTCCGTCGCCGACGATCAGCATCCTGGCATCGGGCAGCTCGTTCCTCAATCGAGCGAATGCCTGCAGGGCGACGGCGTGTCCCTTGTGCGGGGTTAACGACCCGATAATTCCGATGACCGGCACGCCGGCCGGAAGACCGTAGAGCCGCCGCACGGCTGTCTCCTCCCGGTCAATCTGATCTGATGCGCGCCGCAGCGGCACGCCGTTGCGAATCACCGACACCACGCCCGGGGACAAACCCAGCCTGATCATCGCGAACGAAGCGACGGCGTGTGAACAACAAATGACCCGGTCGGTGACCCACGACAGTCCCCATTCGATCCATCGCTGCCGGGCAGTAAATCCCCAGTCGGTGGTGTGCAGGTGGGTGAGGAGCACCGGCGTGCGCGCCAGCAGGCCCGCCACGCGGCCCAACACGCCGGCCGAATAGCCGTGCGTGTGAAGAATCGTCACCTCGTGCTCGCGCAGCCACCGGGCCAGACGAACGAGCTCCCTCAGGCGCCGGCCGGCATTCCATTCGAAGCAATCGACAATGATCCCGGCCCGCTGCAATTCATCGCTGATGGCGCCCCTCCCGGTCAGACACAAGACCCTCGTCTGGTACCGGGCGCGATCCACTCCCCTGACGATCGTTGACAGCACCCGTTCCATGCCGCCGATCTCCAGGCG
>DATJYI010000140.1:0-3519 GCA_035499635.1 Nitrospiria bacterium
CTGGCCGCGTCGATCACAAAGGTGCCCTTCTCGACCGTCACGCACTTGCCGTCGATCGTCAACGTCACCGGTGATGTGAGCGCCGCCATCGTCCCCTCAATGGCCCGTGAACGTCAAGGGATGGCGGACCGCCCCGACGGAACCCGTCTCCGCCGCCCGGCTGGCATGACCCATTACGCACTCCCGACGGGTGATGTGTGCCTCGTATTCGGCGCGGAAATGGCGCAAGGTGCTCATGACCGGCGCCGTCTCCGCATCGCCGAAGGCGCAGACCGTCCGGCCGGCGATGTTGCCGCAGATTTGCGGCAGGACGTCCAGATCGGCAAGCCGCCCCTGTCCGTGCTCGATCCGGCGGAGCATCCGCAACAGCCAGTTGCTCCCCTCCCGGCAGGGGGTGCATTTCCCGCAGGATTCATGATGGAAAAATCCCATCAGGTTCAGCGCCGCCCACACCATGCAGACCGAGTCGTCCATCACGGTCACCCCGCCGGAGCCCAGCATCGAACCGGCCTTGGCCACCTCGTCAAAATCCATTTTGATGTCCAGATGGTCGGGTGTGAAAAACGACGCCGACGCCCCCCCTGGAATGAACGCTTTCAACGGGCGGTCGGACTTCATCCCGCCCGCCAAGCCGAAGATCAGCTCCCGGAACGTGATGCCCATCGGCACTTCATAGTTGCCCGGCCGCTTGACGTGGCCGCTGACGGAGAAGATCCGGGTCCCCGGGCTCTTCGGCGGCGAGCCGATCGACGCGTACCACTCCGCCCCGCGGCGAAGAATGTGCGGCAGGCTCGCCAGCGTTTCGACGTTGTTGATCACCGTCGGTTTGCCGTACAGGCCGTACGTGGCGGGAAAGGGGGGTTTGGAGCGGGGCAACCCCCGTTTCCCTTCAATCGACTCGAGCAGCGCCGTCTCCTCGCCGCAGATGTAGGCGCCCGCTCCGCGGTGCAGCGTCACGTCCAGGTCGAAGCCGCTCCCCAGGATGTTCGTTCCCAGATAGCCGGCGCGGCGGGCCTCGCCGAGCGCACGCTCCACAATCGCCGCCTCGCTGGCAAATTCGCCGCGGATGTAAATATAGGCCACGTGTGCGCCGATGGCATAACTGGCGATGATGATGCCTTCGATCATTTGGTGAGGGTCGACCGTCATCAGTTCACGGTCTTTAAACGTGCCCGGTTCGCTTTCGTCGGCGTTGCAGCACAGGTAGGTGACGGTCCGCTCCTTGGGCAGAAAGCTCCATTTCATCCCCGTGGGAAATCCGGCGCCGCCGCGTCCCCGCAGGTTGGAGCGCTTGACCAATTCAATCACGTCCGAGGGGGCATGCTGTCTGAACATCTGACCGATCGCCTTGTAGCCCTCCTGACGTTCGTAATCAGGCAGCGAGCCGGTGTAGCCCGGCAGATCCTTGTTGCGAAAGAGGATCTTCTCAGCCATTAGTTTGTCCATCCCGCCGGCGGCCTTCCGCGGCCGATGGGTTTGCAACGGTGGATCGGGGCGTGGGGGCTTCGGAGAATCCTTCATTGCTCTTCGCCGCACTGGCCCCCGTATTCAATGATTCGATCAGCCGGTCGACCTGCTCGGCGGTGACGGTCTCATGGTACCGGTCGTTGACCTGCATGACCGGCGCCTTGCCGCACGCCGCCAGACACTCCACCGTTACCAGTGTGAATTTGCCGTCCGGCGTCGTCTCCCCTGGCCGGATGCCGAGCCGCTGCTCCAGATGGCTCAACAACGTCTCGGCTCCGCTGAGCGCGCAGGGCAGCGTGTGGCAGACCTGGATCAAATATTCCCCCTTGGGCCTGAGATAAAACATCGTGTAGAAGGTCGCCACGTCATACACTTCGTGCGGCGTCATCTCCAGCAGCGCGGCCACGTCTCGCATGCCGGCTTCGGTCACGAATCCGGCCTCCTGCTGGACGAGCCTGAGACCGTGCAGGACGGCCGATCGCTTGAGCGGATAGCGTTTTGCCGTTTCAATCAGCTCGTGCCGGGCGGATTCAGAGAGGCCCTTGGGCTTCTGCGACGAGCCGTTGCTGGGTGTTTGCGTCATACGCTTATTGATCCGCTCGCGATCGCTCGCTCTTTCGGGGGGAGACTGTATCTCCCCCCGACACCCCCCGTTGATGTTTTGACGCCGGGGCGACTCAACGATCGCACTCTCCCATGTCTATCGAATGTGGGGGCCTGTGCGGCAGAAGCAGAGAAGGGTCCTCCATTGCCCCCACACCCCGAGCCACCATGATCGTTCCCACTGGCCGCGTCATCTGTCACACTCTCCCATCACAATATCGAAGGTCCCGAAGATCGTGATGACGTCAGCGATCAGGTAGCCGCGCGCCATGTAATCGAACGCCCCCATATTGACGAACGACGGGGTGCGGATCCGCAGACGATAGGGTTTGTTGGTCCCGTCGCTGACGAGATAAAATCCCAGCTCCCCCTTCGGCGTTTCGGTCCCGCAGTACACCTCGCCTGGCGGGGTTTCAAACCCATAGCAGGCCACTTTGAAATGATGGATCAGACTCTCCATGTCGGTCATCACCTTCTCCCGGCTCGGATAGGTGACACCGGGCAGATCGAGCAGGATCGGCCCTTCCGGCAACTGTTCGAGCGCCTGACCGATGATCCGGGCGCTCTGCCGCATCTCCTGCATGCGCACCCAGTAGCGGTCGTAGGTGTCGCCGTGCCGCCCCAACGGCACTTCCCAGTCGATGCGGTCATAGACACCGTACGGCTCCGCTTTGCGGATATCGTAGGCGACGCCGGATCCCCGCAGCGGAGGGCCCGTCAGGCCGAAATTGACCGCGTCTTCGCCGGAGATCACCGCGATCCCTTTGGTGCGGGCGAGCCAGATCCGGTTTTCCGATAGCAATCCCTCATACTCGTAGAGGTTGGCGTCGAAGCGGGACAGGAACGTTCTGAGCCTGGCGATCACCTCCGGGCTCAAATCGCCCTGTGGATCGACGCCGCCGACGCGGAAATAACTGACGGTCAGGCGGGCTCCGCACAATGCCTCGAACAGATCAAGCAGCAGTTCCCGTTCCCGGAAGGTCCAGAAAAAGATGGTCATCGCCCCGATGTCAAGGGCCTGGGTGCCCAGCCAGAAGAGATGGCCGACAATCCGCTGCATTTCCGCCACGATCGTCCGCACATATTCCGCCCGTTCAGGGACCGCAATGCCCAGCAGCTTTTCCACCGCGCGCACGTAGGCGTAATTGTTGGCCATCGCGCAGATATAATCGAGCCGGTCAGTCATGGGGATGGACTGATTGTAGGTTTTGCCCTCCGCCAGCTTTTCGGTTCCCCGATGCAGGTATCCGAGGTAGGGTGTCGCCTTCTTAATCTTTTCCCCCTCCAGTTCGAGCACCACACGCAGCACGCCGTGGGTGGCCGGATGCTGGGGCCCCATGTTGAGGAGCAGATCCTCGGTCCGAAAGAGCGGTTGCCGCTCGTCAGCAGCATCCAACCGCGGTTCGACCTCCGATTCCTCCTGGATCGCTGGACCGGCGTCATGAGCGG
>DATJYI010000141.1:0-28192 GCA_035499635.1 Nitrospiria bacterium
GTTCACAGACAGGGTCGTTTCCTGAAAATTCCACTGGTAGGTTTGGGCGAGCGAGGTGTGCTTGACCTCGTCCGGCTCGCCGTACCGGTGCTTCAGGGCGGCGACGGTGTCGTTCAGTGAGCCCATATAGAAGCCATAGACCTTGAACAGCCCCGTGTCCGGCTTGAAGCTCAGATAGACCTGGCCGAATTCGGGATAGTGCAGCGCCTTCCCGTCCAGTTGAAAGATGGTGACGTTGCCCTCGACCGGATCATGCAGGATCGTATATTGGTTCCGTTCGAGCTTCAAGGCTACCGCGACGCGGTCCGACGGCATGCCCCAGATGATTTTCGAGAGGAGGAGATTGTCGATCTGGCGGGTTGCCGCGGCCGGCGAGCCGGCCGGCAGGCCGATGGCGACGGCAGCCAGCAGGCCGCACATGAAGCAGCCCAGCAAAGACCTTCCCGATCGGTTGCCGCGCCGCATGGCCGTTATCCCACCATCTGTCCCAGGACGTCTTCTTCCCTGACCAGCACGAGCTCTTCGCCGTCCAACTCGATTTTCCGGCCGGAGTATTTTTCATAGATCACCCGGTCGCCCGGCTTGAGCGTCGTCTTGACGAAGACTTTTTCCTTTGCAGATGTCTTGCCCTTGTGCGATCCCGGCTCGTCCGGCTCCGTATAGCGTCCCTCACCGATGGCGAGCACCACCCCTTCCTGAGGTTTCTCCTTGGCGGTGTCGGGAATGAAGATCCCCCCCTTCGTCCGCTCATCGGCCGACGACGGACGAATCAACGCCCAATCATGAAGCGGTTTCAATGCCATTGGCTCCTCCGATCCCTTTTCCCAAAATGCCGTCCGCCATCTTAGCGTAGGGGTAGTTAAAATTCAAGACGTGGCGGTGGCGAATGAGCTCCAGACTCCCCCCAGGTCGGGGCGCTATCTCGGCAGTCTGGAATGGGTGCCGTCGCAGAACGGCGGATTGCCGGTCTGCTTGCACCCGCAGAGGGCGACCCTTTTTTTCTCGGTCAACCTTAATTCAATCGGTGTAAATTCCGTGCCTTTGTGCGAGCCGTCGCACAATGGCTGGCTCTTGGAGCGGCCGCAACGACACCAATAATAGGTGCCGGGCTCCAGCTCTTTGACATACGGGGCGCGTTGCGCGATCTGTGGGGTCGTCATCTGTGCTCCTTGGATGAGAATGACGGGGTCAGGGCGGACCGGGCCGCCTGTTCGAAGACCCCGGAGTCGGACCGGACACTGACTGTCGGGAAAGGCGGCGCCGTCTGAAGCTGTGCACCAGGCTGGTGAACGAAGCGGCCATGCCGGTGAGCAGCAGCGCCAGCCCCGTGCGAATGGCCCAGCTGTGGTGGTCGGTCAGGCCATAGATTGATATGAGGAAGCCGATGCCCAACGCGCTTTTGCCCACCAGTTGCGCCGTGACCATCAGATGAGACAGACGCGCGTGTTCCTCAGTCGCGGATGGGTCGGCGGAGCGCCGCTCGGATGGTTGATCATGACGCGGAACGCGCTTCATCCCGTGCTACTCCAGTTGGCCGTAAAAATAGTAGGAAATTCCGAAAAAAAGGAATACCACGCCGACGATCCGCACGACCATGTTGAAGCTTTCCGCCCAGGGAGGCGGCCGTTTCGATTTGCGCCAGGCCTGTTCCATCATCTTGGGGATGATGAGCACATCGATAAGGCCAAACACGAACAGCGCAATCCCCGCGAGTTGGTTGTTGGTCACGTCACATCCCCCACGCGCCGCTCAGATGGATGTTGGACCCGTTCACGTACCGCGCCTCGTCGGACAGCAGAAACCGAGTCGCCGCCACCGCGTCGGCCGTCTCTCCGAGGTAGCCGGCGGGGATTCGCTTGACCATCGCGGCCATCTCCGCTTCCGGCGCGCTGCCGGAGCGGATGAATCCCGGCGAAATGGCGTTGACCGTGATGCCGTGCGGCGCCAGCAGTTTGGCGAAGGAACGGGTCAGCACCAGCACACCCGCCTTGGCGATGTAGTGGGCCGTCAGTTCCGGCTGGGCGATCTGCTGATCCGCGTTCGCCATGCTGAAGCTGATGATCCGCCCCCATTTGCGGCGCTGCATCCCGGGGGCCACCGCCCGGCCCAGATAAAAAATGGGGTGGAGGTTGTTGTCAAACATCGAGTGCCAGCCGTCGATCGATTCCTCGAGGAGGTTGATCCGGTGGTAGGGGCCCGCGCCATTGATGAGGGCGTCGATCCGGCCCCAGTCCCGCTCAACCCGATTCACCAGTTCTCCGGCCGCCCCCGGGTCCGAGACGTCGCAGACCACGGCCAGGGCATTCCCCCCATTCTGTTTGATGGCGTCTGATGTCTCTTCAGCGGCGGCCTGGCTGGTCCGGTAACAGAAGGCGATGTCCCAATCACGTCCCGACAGATCGAGGGCGATTGCCCGGCCGATGCCCTTCGCCCCGCCGGTGATCAATGCAACACGACGGCTCATTGGCGCATGGGCGGCGGCCCCCTCCTTACCCGACCATTCGGAGGACGGACTGAGAGGACCGCGTCATAATGCTTCTTCGAGCTGTGAACCAGTCAGACGGCATCGGGGTCATTGCTGCTCTCACATGCCAAACGCGTTGCGACTATCAAATCATCTCCGCCATGTTGCCGTCAATTCGCCTCAGAACTCCTGTTCCACGCGTCCTGCCGCATGAAACAGACGACCTCTGGCCCCGATACGGCGAATGTACAAGATATGCGGGTGCAAGTCAACGGGGCGAGGGCGTGGCCGGCACGCGCCACCGGATGAGCCATGACAAGCGCCGACGAGACAGGTCAACGTGAACGAAGGGGCCGGTCGTCTCGACAGCGGGTGAGCCATTCTGACGGGGTTGGCGGGCGGGGCGGCGGAAAGGGGCTGTATGAGCTCCCTTACCCGCCCCGGGATCCTCCCCGGCCGTTGTAATAGAGCGTGACCGTCCCCATCACGGTGTAGTTTCGGTGATAATTATTTGTATAGACGGGGAGGGCCGCGCCGATTCCCCAGGTCGCCGCAAAACGCTCTTTGCGGGGCCACGTCAGTTCCAGCTCGGCGGCGGACCACAAAAAGGACCATGCGGGGGCGTTTGCGGAGCCGAAGAAGAGGCTTTGCCCGCTCTGCCACTCGCCGAAGAGTTCAAAAAGATACCCCGCCTGCCATCGCGCGTTCATCACATGTTCGAACACCGCGGTGTAGTAGAGCAGGTTGCCGTCGACCATTCGAATGGACGTGCCGGTGGGCACGCGGGTCAGGCCGTCGTTGAACGTATATCCCCCTTGCGCATGAGTCGGGTTTTGGACGATTTCGTTCAATTGCGCGTAGAACATAAAAGGCCGGGCTCGCTTCCGGATCAGAAGACCGATCGCTTCGTTGACGGTGCCGTTGCCGAACTGGTCGACGCCCTGCTTGGCGGGATCAAGATCCTCATAGTTTCCAGTTGGAGCCGTGATCCCGAACGTCAGGCTCGTGGCCGGAACGGCTCTGATTTCATTGGTGTCGGCGTCGGAGGTCAATTGCCACTTGATCTGAACATTCGTGTCGCCCCATCCTGTACTGCTGGCCCCGGATTCCCGTCCGGTTGCATAGACCAGCGGGGCGGAGACGTCGAATTCGAGTTGATGCCCCAGCCCGACCGCCACCTTCAGCAGATTGCTGACGGTTGTGCCGCCGGATGAGAAATACGCGTACGTGATCGGCTCAAAATAGGCAGAGCCCAGCGGTTCGGTCTCGGCTGTCCCGGTAAAAAACGGACCGCTCGTGTTGGGAGACCAACGGAGTGAGGGTGAGGTGGCCTGCTGCTGAACCTCACCCGCAGCCGTTTCACCCGTGTCGCTACCTTCCGGAACTGTCGCATTGGTGGACGGGTCAGATGGATGGGCGGTGTCAGGGGAGGCGCAGTCACCCGATCCCACGGCGAAAAATATGAGACCGGCAACGATGGCAAGTATGAACAGCGCGCGGCCGAGGCGGCACCCCGCGTCGATCCGCAGGGGCCGGCTGTTCACGCCAGCAGGACGCGACGCACTCCATCGCTCCGGTGAATCGGAACAATTGCCGCCCATCTCCCGCGACGTGACGCCGCTTCCTTCCCGGAGGCTGCCGTTCCCAGGGGAGGGAATGGAAGGATCATCCGGAGGGCCTATTTCTCCCTCCCGCAACATGCATGGTGATCAAATCGTGTCTTTGACGGGGGCCGACATTGGGATGCCTGAGGGGGCATGTCTGATGAAGGCATGTCCGGCGGGCCGCCGTACGCGGCGTCCGTTGTATTAAACTGTTTCAGTATGTGTGGTGTCATGTCAGTCATCATGTTCCCGACGCGTCCGGACTCAAAAGGCGGGCCGCTGTGGACGGGCGTCAGAGATTTAAACGGGATGGTCCCAGTTCATGGACGATAAGAGGTCCACAGGCGGCATTTCTGAGATGACTGGTGTTCGCGGAGTCACTAGCTGGCGGCACTACCGAGTTTCGGATCGGATGTTGACGGGTACAATACCACAGGTCGGATCATGATGGAACCCCCTTTTTTGAATCCAAACGGAGGCGCCTTCGGGTCTATTGTGGGGGCTCGCGTCGCCCCCTTTGCCTCGAACGAACGTGAGAGGTCACGTTCGATTCTCGGTTCAAGCACCGAGAAAAGCCTGTGGAGCCTCCCCATCACACTCGCGGTGCTCGCTGGGTAGATTCCCACGGGCGGCGCGAGCCAGAGGGCCCCGCCTTTAGGCGGGGGTGAATATAGTTTTACGCACGGAGTGCATTGTTCAAAGTCCCACGGATTCACCGTGAACGGGCTTGCCCGTGGGAATCTGCGAAGGCGTGCCGCCGCGGTATCCGCCAGATCGGATCGAGAACGGCATGCCGATCAATCGGGTTCGGCGGGCTTGCCCGATTGATCAGCTCCGGCGAATTTGCGGTAATAGACGATGATGAAATGCGTGGCGATCGTGACGGCGCCGGTCGTTGAAAACGAGGCGATCAGAAAGTAGACGTCGCTGGCGTTGATCCAGAGGTGCAACGCCCCGCCGGCCCAGAGCAGGGCGGCGGCCGCCAGGAGCAGTACGCCGGTCCCGTACCCGAACTGACCCAATACAATACCGAACAACAGGCCCACCAACCCCACGAATGACCAGTGCATACGATGCCTCCGATTATGAAATGGTGACCGCCGCCGGCCCTAACCAGTAGTGGATCCTCTCAGAGCCCATGACGATCATTCGATGTTGGCGGCGTCGGCGGAGGCTGCATGGCGGGACAGTTTTTGATGAGATAATTCCGGGCATGATCCGCTTTCCCTGCTTCAACCAGGTCGGCCGGCGCGAGAGCGAGAAACCGGCGGAAGAATCGGCAAGCCTCCTCAATGCGTCCCTGCTTTTCATGCGCCCAGCCGATCATGAATGTCGGCGTGTAGCGCAAACTTTGTTTCGTGATCCCGTAGTCCGGCACCAGGTCGGCCGCCTGCTGGAACTGTTCGATGGCCTCGTCAAAGCGCGCCTCCGACATGTCGATCATCCCGGCCCGGTTGTACGCGTAGGCCCGCTCCAGGCGCTGGGTATTATCATCCTGCGCGGGCGGCGGCCCGGCGACCGGCCACGCGAGCAGGCCGGCTGCCAGCACGGCGGAAACCAGCAGTGTCACGACTCTTTCATGCGACTTGGCGGGCTGAATGATTACCGGACGTCCGAAACGGACGGGGACCCTTTGAGTGCCTTGTTAGAGCAGGCCGCCAACGCCCCGATGGCGACGATCACGGCCATGCCGGCCACGGTGATGCGAATCATACGCTCCCTCCTGGCTGGTGGACACGGTTGGAGTGGCTCAATCTAGCGGAAGCAGGCGCGCATGTCAACTGCCGGCGGGGCCGGGTTGATTCCGCGTGCGGATCGGGGTAAGATCCGACCGCTCCCCAACAATTGGAGTGGCTTCGTGTCTGATCAGGTCATGAAACAGGCCATGATCTCCGTGGCGATTTTCATCGGCGTGACGGCGTCGTCGTTGGTCGTCCGCAAGGTGCTCGTCAGCGTGCTGCATCGCTGGGCTTCGCGGACCAAGACGACGTTGGACGATCTGCTGCTCGGCGCCATCCGGTATCCGTCCCTGCTCTGGTGCCTGGCGATCGGCCTCTACCTCGCGATCGGCACGTCGGCGCTGCCGGCGGCCTACGTCACCTACTCGTTCAAAGTCATCCACGTGCTCGTGATTCTATCGGTCACTTTCGCGCTGGCCAACATCTCCGCGCGGCTGGCCACGATGGCCGTGCACGAAACCGGTGTCGCCCTGCCGGTCACCGGGCTCTCACAGGTGGTGATCAAAACGCTGGTTCTGTCCGTCGGCGTTCTGATCCTCCTCGACACGCTCGGCATCTCGATCACGCCGGTCCTCACCGCGCTCGGTGTGGGCGGGCTGGCGGTCGCCCTGGCGCTGCAGGACACGCTGGGCAACCTCTTTGCCGGCGTGCATCTGTTGATGGAACGATCGATCCGGGTGGGCGATTTCATCAAGCTGGAGAGCGGGCAGGAGGGCTACGTCATCGACATCGGCTGGCGGACCGCCAAGATCCGGATGCTGCCGAACAACCTCGTCATCATTCCCAACAGCAAGCTGGCCCAGAGCGTGGTGACCAACTACTACATGCCCGAGACCAAGATGTCCGCGCTCATTCCCGTCAGCGTCGGCTACGAATCGGACCCCGATCAGGTCGAGCGCGTCCTGGTCGAGGAGGCCGTCAAGGCCGCAGGGGAGGTGCCGGGGATGCTGGACGACCCTGCACCTGCCGTGCGGTTCATCCCGGGGTTCGGCGCGTCGTCCCTCGATTTCACGCTGATCTGCCAGGTCAAGGAATTCACCGATCAATATCTGGTGCAGCACGAACTGCGCAAGCGCATCCTGAAACGATTCCGGCAGGAAGGGATCGAAATCCCCTTCCCCATCCGCACGGTCCATCTCACACGGGACCGGGAGGACGACGGCCCGGCGCATTGAGGGCCGTGATCGGCGCGCAGGCAGACTGACGGCCGCATCCGCCCCATCCGTCGTGCGTCCGGGTGAGGGATAGGACGATGTGTCCATGGAGGTGCTGTCTCACGGCGAAAGCGCGTCGGCCGTTCGACGGGACGCCCGAAAGACAACGACGCTATGCGCACGCAGGCGGTCGGGCAGCGAACTGCCCGAACCGCCCCACCGGCTATCGGCGGAATCGATCAGTTTCTCCCACCTCACGGACCGGTCAGGCATCGGCGCCTCCGCGTCAGATTTGCCGAAATTGAACAGACAGCGGACTTCAACGCGATCCGTCCAGCCCCGCACCGTGAGGACGGGAGAGCCTTCGCTCACCTGCACGTCGAGCCGGTTGCGATCCGGGCGCGCCAGGGGTGGGGTCTCCTTCCTCAACCGGAACAGTTCGCAATAGTACTCCAACAGCAGGCGGTGCCTGCCGGTGTCGCGCAACGCCCAGGAGAGCTTGGAACGGAGAAACGTCTCTTCCGCCTGTGGATCGGGCGGTTCCCCGCTCCAGCGAAACGCCAGGAATTCCTCCTTCCGTCCCCTTCTGACAGCCTCTATCAGGCCGGGATCATCGTGGCTGACGAAATAGAGGAAAGGCGCTTCCTCGCCGTACTCCTCACCCATGAAGAGCAGCGGGACGGCCGGCGCCAGCGCCACCGCGCCTGCCGACAGCTTGAGCGATTCGAAAGAGACGAGCGTCGACAGCCGGTCGCCGTTCAAGCGGTTGCCCACCTGATCGTGGTTCTGGGCGAAGACGACGAACTGTTCGGCCGGGCGGTCCGCCGAAGGATTACCGTGGCGTCGCTTGCGGTAGCGGGAATACTGGCCCGAAAAGACGAAGCCGTCGCGCATCGCCTTCGCCATCTGCGCGGCGGAACCGAAATCTTCATAATACCCCTGCGTTTCGCCGGTCAGCAGCGTGTGCAGCGCATGGTGATAATCGTCGGACCATTGGGCGTCGAGGCCGTACCCGCCGGCGGACCGGGGCCGGAGTATCCGCGCGTCGTTCAGGTCGCTTTCGGCGATCAGGGCGACCCTCCGGCCCGCGTCGGCCGACCATGCGGCCGTCCGCTCCGCCAGCTCCATTAAAAACGGGCTCGCGCTCCGGTCCCTGATGCCGTGTACGGCGTCGAGACGCAGCGCGTCGATGTGATAGTGCGAGAACCAATGCAGGGCGTTCTCGATGAAGTAATTTCTGACCCCATCGCTCCAGGCGTCGTCGAAATTGATGGCTGATCCCCACGGCGTGGTGTACTTGCTCGTGAAGTAGGGGCCGAACTCGGCCAAGTAGTTCCCTTCGGGGCCGAGGTGGTTGTAGACGACGTCCAGCACGACGGCCAGATCGCGCGCGTGGCAGGCGTCGACCAGCCGCTTGAGCCCCGCCGGTCCGCCGTAGGCCTGGTGGACGGCAAAGGGTGCGATGCCATCGTAGCCCCAGTTGCGGACGCCGGGAAAAGGGGTGACGGGCATCAGCTCGACGGCCGTGATGCCGACTTCGCGCAGAGCGTCGAGCCGGGGAATCACGGCGTCGAAGGTGCCGTCGGGCGTGAAGGCGCCGACGTGCAACTCGTACAGGATCATCTCCGCCGCCGGCCGGCCGCGCCAGTCACCGTCCCCCCACGCGAATGCGGCGTGGTCGATGATTTGAGAGGGGCCGTGCACGCCATCCGGCTGCGCGTGCGACGCCGGATCGGGTCGCGGCGGCCCGCCGTCCACCAAATACTGGTAGCGACTGTCCGGAGGAACGTCTTTAGCCGCCGCACGCCAGTAGCCGTCGCCGTCCGGCCGCATGGGAATCGATTTGGCGGAGGGAGTGACGAGCTGGACCGTCACGGCCTGATGCGGCGGGGCCCAGACGACAAATTCACACCGATGGCCGCCGAGGTAACGGGCGCCGATCTTCACGGGGCGCCCTGTAATTCAAGCGGAGCAGCGCTACTCATCCCCGGCCGTAGATCGTGGTCATGTCGGCCAGCCGGGCGACAATCCGGCGCGTCATCTGCTGGGGCAGCACCCGCCATTCCCAGTTGCCGTTCGCGGTCGAGGGGCGGTTCATCCGGGCTTCCTCGCCCAATCCCAGCAGATCCTGCATCGGGATGATCACGGTTTCGGCCACCGACATCATCAGCAGGCGGACCAGTTCCCAATGCAGGGTATGCTCGTCAGGTTCCCGGCCCAGATAGCTATAGAGGCGGTGGAGTTCCTCGGGGCTGATCTCCTTGCGAATCCACCCGCGGATGGTGTTGTTGTCGTGCGTGCCGGTGTAGGCGACGCAGTGGGGCGTAAAGTTGTGCGGCGCGAACGGGTGCGTGGGCAAATCCGCGCCGAAGGCGAAGAGCAGCAGCTTCATGCCGGGCAGATTGAACCGGTTCATGAGCGCTTTCACGTCGGGGGTAATGACGCCCAAATCTTCGGCAATGAGTGGTAAGTGGGGGAATCGTTGTTTGAGTGCTTCGAACAACTCCGCGCCGGGCGCCTCAATCCACCGGCCGTGCTCCGCAGTGGCGGCGCCGGCCGGCACCTCCCAGAAGGCCGCAAAGCCGCGGAAGTGATCGAGCCGGATGAGATCGTAGAGCGACAGGTTGTGCGCCACGCGCTTGATCCACCAGTCATAGCCCGTTTCGGCCAGACGGGGCCAGTCGTAGACGGGATTGCCCCAGAGCTGGCCTGTCGCGCTGAAATAATCAGGCGGCACGCCCGCGACGGCGGTCGGTTGCTTCAACTCGTTCAGTTTGAAATGGTGCGGGTTGACCCAGACATCGGCGCTGTCGTGCTGGAGATAGATCGGCAGGTCGCCGATGAGACGGATCTGCCGCTCGCGGCAATGACGTTGCAGCTCGTGCCATTGCGCGTGAAACAGGAATTGCTGGAACTGCTCCAGTCTGATCCGGTCGCCATACTGCTCCCGTGCCGCCTCGAGCGCCTGCGGGTTGCGGTCCCGCAGCGGCGGCGGCCAGTTGGGCCACGGGTCGCCCCGATGCAGCTCCTTCAGAACACGGAACAGGGCGTAATCGCCCAGCCAGCCGGCCTCGTCGCGGGCGAACTGCAAGAACTCCTCGTGGCGATCGAGCGAAGCCTTAGCTCGTTCGAAGGCCAGTTGAAAGAGGCTATTTTTGAACTCGGCGGCCTGGCCGTAATCGACCCGGTGCGGATCGAACGAGACGGTCGGGTGGCGCAGATCGGCCGACTTGAGCCAGCCGTGCTGGACCATCACCTCCGGGCTGATGACCAGCGGATTGCCGGCGAAGGCCGACTCGCTGCTGTAGGGGGAATTGCCCAGCGCCGTCGAGGTGGGTGTGAGGGGAAGGAGCTGCCAATAGTGCTGCCGGCATTCCGCCAGAAAATCGACGAATCGGATGGCCGCCGGTCCCAGGTCCCCGACGCCATAGGGCGAGGGGAGCGACGTGGGATGCAGGAGAATGCCCGAGCCGCGCCGGGTCATGAGTGACGACGTTCGAGATCGGCCGGGCGGCCCGCGATGTGCTCGTCGAGAACGGCGAGGCGGAAGAGCGCCATGGAGCGGTCCTGGAGCAGGTAGCGGTTTTCCTCCTTGTCCCGCTGCACCCTTCGATCAAAATCGGGCGTGGCCGTATCCATCAGGAGCACCCAGCGGGTGTTCGGCTTGCGGGCGGGCAGGGTGAACGGGACCGGCTCGTGGTGGGCGTTGAGCAGCAGCAAGAGCGTCTCGCCCCGGATGACGCGCCCCTGTTCGTCCAGCTCGTTGATCGCGTCGCCGGCGAGCAGCACGCCGAGAGAACGGACCGATTCCGCCGCCCACTCCTCATCGGTCATCTCCTGGCCGGCCGGGGTGTACCAGGCAATGTCCTTGATCTCCGATCCCCGCAGATGCCGGCCGTGGAAAAAGGTGCGGCGGCTGAGCACGGGATGCTCCTTCAGCAGGGTGATCACGTGGCGTGTGAATTCGAGAAAGCGTATCTGCTCCGGCGTCAACTCCCAGTAATACCAAGAAATGGAGTTGTCCTGGCAGTAGGCGTTGTTGTTGCCGTGTTGGGTCCGGCCGATTTCATCGCCGCCGCAGATCATCGGCACCCCCTGCGAGAGCAGCAGCGTGGCGATGAGGTTCCGTTTCTGTTTTTCCCTGAGCGCCGCGATGGCCGGATCGTCGGTCGGTCCCTCGACGCCGCAATTCCAGCTGATATTGTCGTCGCTGCCGTCGCGGTTGCCTTCGCCGTTGGATTCGTTGTGCTTCTGGTTGTAGCTGACGAGATCTTGCAGGGTGAAGCCGTCATGGGCCGTGACGAAATTGATGCTGGCGTGCGGACGTCGGCCGCCGCGCTCATAGAGGTCGCTGCTGCCGGCCAGCCGTGTGGCGAATTCGGCGACCTGGCGTCCCTCTCCCTTCCAGAAGCGGCGGATGCAGTCGCGGTACTTGCCGTTCCATTCCGTCCACAGCACGGGGAAGTTGCCGACCTGGTAGCCGCCCTCGCCGAGATCCCACGGCTCCGCGATCAACTTGACCTGCGAGATGATCGGGTCCTGTTGAATGATGTCGAAGAAGGCGCCCAGCCGGTCGACCGCGTGCAGTTCCCTGGCCAGGGCGCTGGCGAGATCAAACCGGAACCCGTCCACGTGCATCTCCAGAATCCAGTAGCGGAGACTGTCCATGATCAGTTGCAGAACCTGCGGATGGAGCATGTTGAGGGTGTTGCCGCAGCCGGTGAAGTCCATGTAGTACCGCGGATTGTCCTGCACCAGCCGGTAGTAGGCGCGATTGTCGATGCCGCGCAGCGACAAGGTAGGGCCGAGATGGTTGCCCTCGGCGGTGTGGTTATAGACGACGTCGAGGATCACCTCGATCCCGGCTTCGTGCAGCGTCCGCACCATCCGCTTGAATTCGTCCACGACGTTCATGGTGCCGGAGCCGTACCGCGCGTCGGGCGCAAAGAACGATAGGCTGTTATACCCCCAGTAGTTGCGCAGTCCCCGCTGGACGAGGTGGCGGTCATCGACCGCATGGTGTACGGGCATCAGCTCGACGGCGGTGACGCCGAGATGTAGCAGGTGATTGATCACCGGTTCGGAGGCGAGGCCGGCGTAGGTGCCCCGCAGTTCGGGCGGCACCTCCGGGTGGCGGGCCGTGAGGCCTTTGACGTGCGTCTCATAGATGATGGTGTTGTGCCAGGGAATGTCCAGCCGGCGGTCGCCGCCCCAGGTGTACGCGGTATCGACCACCACCGCCAGGGGGGCGAAGGCGGCGTTGTCCCGTTCGTCCTTGACAAGGTCGTCGCCGTTGCGTCGGATGTAATAGGCAAACATGGCGTCGTCCCATTTCACCTGCCGAGCGATCAGCTTGGCGTAGGGATCGACCAACACCTTGGACGGGTTGAAGCGGCAGCCGGTGGCGGGCTCGTACGGCCCATGCACCCGATAGCCGTAGAGCCATCCGGGCCGGGCGTCGGGAAGATAGGCGTGCCAGATGTGGTTGGTCTGTTCAGTCAGGCGGAGGCGGTAGCTCTCTTTCTGGTCGGCCACCGTGTCGAAGAGGCACAGCTCCACCGCATCGGCATTTTCGGAAAAGAGGGCAAAGTTGACGCCCTGACCGTCCCAGGTCGCTCCCAAGGGGTAGGGGCGGCCCGGCAAGACGCGCATCGCACCGGTGACGAGCCGGCTGACGTTGATTGGATTAGTCCCGTTCATGTTTGAACACCAGCATCCCCAGCGGGGGCAGGGTGATGGAGAGGGAGTGTTCGCGGCCGTGCGCGGGGACCGGCTCTGCGTGCACGCCGCCCCCGTTGCCGTGGTTGCCGCCTCCGTAGACCGACGCGTCGCTGTTCAACCGCTCCTGCCACCAGCCGCTCCGCGGGACGCCCACGCGGTACTGTTCGCGGACGATCGGCGTGAAATTGGCCACAATCAGAAACTGCGCCGGCGACTGGCGCCCCTTGCGGATGAAACTCAACACGCTTTGCTCCCAGTCCTGGGTGTCGACCCATTCGAACCCCTCCAGGCTGAAATCGAGCTCGTGCAGGGCCGGTTCGTCGCGGTAGAGGTGGTTCAGGTCCCTGACCCACTGCCGCAGCCCGCGGTGCATCGGATACTGTAGCACGTGCCATTCCAGGCTGGTCTCGTGGCTCCATTCCGGCACCTGGCCGAACTCGCCTCCCATGAAGAGCAATTTTTTGCCCGGGTGGCCGTACATCAATCCGTAGAGCAGCCGCAGATTGGCAAACCGCTGCCATTCGTCGCCAGGCATCTTCCCGAGCAGGGAGCCCTTGCCGTGCACCACCTCGTCATGGGAGAGGGGCAGGATGAAATTTTCCGTGAACGCATAGAGCAGGCCGAACGTCAGGAGATGATGGCGGTATTTTCTGAAGACGGGATCGCTTGAAAAATAATCGAGCGTGTCGTGCATCCAGCCCATCATCCACTTCATGCCGAAGCCCAGGCCGCCGACCGAGGTCGGCCGCGACACCATCGGCCAGGCGGTCGATTCCTCGGCAATGGTCTGGACATCGGGGTGGCGTTCGTAGACCGTTTCATTGAGGCGCCGGAGGAAATGAATCGCCTCCAGGTTCTCGCGTCCGCCGTATTCGTTGGGGATCCAGGCGCCGTTTGGTCTCGCGTAGTCGAGATAGAGCATCGACGCCACGGCGTCGACCCGGAGGCCGTCGATGTGGTAGCGCTCCAGCCAGAACATGGCGCTGCTCAGAAGGAAGCTTCTGACCTCGTTCCGGCCGTAATTAAAGATGCAGCTGTTCCATTCGGGGTGAAAACCCTTTCGCGGATCGGCGTGCTCGTAGAGGTGGGTGCCGTCGAAATAGACCAGCCCGTGTTCGTCCGAGGGGAAATGCGACGGGACCCAGTCGAGAATCACACCGATGCCGCGACGGTGGAGCGTGTCCACCAGGTACATGAAGTCCTGCGGCGCGCCGTAGCGCCCGGTCGGCGCGAAAAAGCCCGTGACCTGATACCCCCAGGAACCGTAGAAGGGATGCTCCATGACCGGGAGCAGCTCCACATGCGTATAGCCCATCTCCGCGACGTAATCCGCCAACTGGTCGGCCGCCTCTCGATAGGAAAGCGACCTCGCCCCCTCCTCGGGCACGCGACGCCAGGAGCCGAGGTGCACTTCGTAGATCGACAGGGGGGCGTTGAGGCCGTTGGCTTCGCGGCGCCTGGCCATCCAGTCATGATCGTGCCATTCGTAGTCGAGCTCCCAGATTAGCGATGCGGTGCTGGGCGGAACTTCCGCGCGGAAGGCATAGGGATCGGCCTTGGCCACCGCATAGTTGTGGTGGCGGGAGGCGACATGATATTTGTACCGCGCCCCCGGCCCCGCACCGGGGATGAAGCCTTCCCAGATGCCGGACTCATCGTCGCGCAGGACGAGGGGGTGGCGCTCCGTGCTCCAATTGTTGAAATCCCCGACGACCGAGACCTGACTGGCGTTGGGCGCCCAGACGGCAAACAACGTGCCCGCGATGCCCTCGACGGTGGCGGTGTGTGCGCCCATCTTGCGATGCAGATCGGCATGATTACCCTGTTTGAAGAGAAAGATGTCGAACGGCGTGAGCAGGCTGACCGGGCCGGTCACCGGCGCGTCCGAAGCTGCAAGCGTCTGATCGGGTTGGCTCATGGCCGGACCGGGCCCCAGGGACTCGGGGGGCAGGGCGGACAGGTGTGTAGACAGTCGACGATCATGGGTGCCCTCCCGCGATGTGGATCATCACGATCAGCCCCGCCAACAGGGTGGTGGCCCGGCCGGGGGGCTGTTCTTCTCATAGTGTAACTCATACCCGTCATTATGCAACAGCCATGCGCGAAGGAGGCGGTCGATCTCCTCCTGACCCTTGGGAACGACGGCGCGTTGCCTGACGTCCATCTGGACGGCCGACGGACGACACCGCCCAGGTCGCGGAGATAGGAGCGGCCTCCGGACGCCCGATCCCGCCATTCCATTCGAGGCGTCATCCGTTTATAGGCGCTCGCGTCGCCCCCTCCCCAGCGGGGACAGTCCGTTCCTGGGGACGGATCAAATCTGTCCCCGCCCGTGGAGTCTCCCCCTCTCGCTCGCGTTGCTCGCTGGATTCCGCCTGTGGCGGATGCCCCCCCGGCGGCGTGATCCGCCTCTGGCGGAAGGGGACCCCGCCCTGAGGCGAGGGTGAATGCAGCTGTTGCGCACGCAATGCGCATCCAGTCAAGCACCCCGGGCTCGCCCGGGGGCATCCATCAAGAAATCCTGGAATCCCGGTCCCAATCATGTTTGTCTTCCCCGGCATGGATGCGCTTCGTCATTCGGCGCCTCGCCCGCATGACGGGTGGATTCCGCTCTCAGGTTGATTCGCGTGCGGATGGAAAGGGATTGCGCGATCACGGAATGGTGATCTCGGAAAGGACGCGAGTCGGGGAACGGTCCGAAGCCGTCGACTGCACGGCGACATTTTCTATTTATAACACAACGACTGATGATTGCAAACCCGGCGACGGGTTGCGGTTCCGCCGGAAAAGATTTAAAGTAAAGACAATTATCACCGGATCGGGGACCGCAGATGCGCATTCTGTTCGTGTCGTCGGAAGTGGCGCCGTTCGCCAAGACCGGGGGACTGGCCGATGTGTCGGGGGCGCTGCCCGCCGCGCTGGCACGGCTGGGCCATGACGTTAAGATCGTGATGCCGAAATATGCGGCGGTCGACGACCGCCGCTGGATGCTGACGGCCGGTCGCGACATCGCCGTGAACGTGGCCGGACGGGACGTCCGATTCACGCTGTGGTCGGGCCGGTTGCCCGACGGCCCGCCCGGCAATCCCGTCGGCTGTTATTTGCTGGGCCATGACCATTTCTTCGGGCGGGCCGGCCTGTATCAGGAGAAAGGCCGTGACTATCCCGACAATCTCGAACGGTTCTCCGCGTTCAGCCGCGCGGCGATGGAGGTGCCGCAGGCGTTGACCTGGAGTCCTGACGTCGTCCACGCCAACGACTGGCAGACGGCGTTGATCCCGCTCTATCTGCGGACGGCGGGTCACCGGATGCCGGGGGAGGCAGTGCCGGCGACGCTCTTCACCATTCACAATCTCGGGTATATGGGTTTGAGCCCGGCCGATGGATTTCCGCTGCTCGACCTGCCGCCCGCCTACTTTACGCCGGAGACGCTGGAATTTTACGGCCAGGTCAATCCGCTCAAGGCCGGCCTGCTCTTCTCAACGGTGTTGAACACGGTCAGCCCGACCTACAGCCGGGAGATTCAAACGCCGGAATTCGGATGCGGCCTCGAGGGCGTGCTGCAACTCCGGCGGCGGGACCTGTTCGGCGTCATCAACGGCGCCGATTATTCGCAGTGGAGCCCGTCCCGCGACCCCCACCTGCCCGCGCGCTACGATTCGGAGGATCTGGAGGGCAAGCGGGTCTGCAAGCGGGCGCTGCAGAAAGCCTGCGGCCTGCCGGCCAAGGCGGCGCCGCTCCTCGGCATGATCACCCGCTTGACCGCCCAGAAAGGCGTCGACCTGGTGCTGGACGCGCTGGAGGAATTGATGCAGCTGGAGCTGCAGCTGGTCATCTTGGGGAGCGGGGAGCCGCAGCTCGAGCAGGCGCTGCAACGGGCGGCGGAGCGCTATCCGACGAAACTGTCCGTGCGGCTGGCCTTCGATGAACCCTTCGCACACCGGATCGAAGCGGGCGCCGATGGGTACCTCATGCCGTCGAAGTACGAGCCGTGCGGGTTGAACCAGCTCTATAGTCTTCGGTACGGGACGATTCCGATTGCCCGGAGGACCGGCGGGCTGGCGGACACGATCATCGACGCGACACCGAGCCATCTGGCCGCGGGGACGGCAACCGGGGTGCTGTTTGAGACCGCCAGCGGTCACGAGCTGCTCACCGCCGTCCGGCTGACGTTGGGCCTGTATCACCAGCGCGCCGTCTGGTCCAGGATGATCCAGGCGGCGATGGCGGCCGATTTTTCATGGGAACGGTCGGCGCGGGAGTATGTGGCGCTCTACGAACGGGCGATCAAAGCGGCTGGCCAATGAAGGACGACTGCCAATGAAGGACGACTAATGGATGGGGTCTGCATTCCAGGGTGTGCAACACCCGTCATACAACCAACGGGGGAAGAGCCGGCGCGTGGGGGCGATGGAGGTGTGGTCTCGTTTCCGGACGGTTCCCCTGTCAATGACTGAACTCTCCCTGATCGCCTCCGGCGGATGATCAGGCAGGGTGTTCTTCACATGCGAGCGGATCGCATTCAATCGTACCCGAACCGTTCCAGGCTTTCCTCGCCGAAGCCGAAATGGTGGGCGATCTCGTGCACCACCGTGATCTCGATCTCTCGGATCAGCTCCTCCCGATCGGGAAAGTCCTCCTCCAGCGGGCCCTGATACAAGACGATCATGTCCGGCAGCGCGCCGGCGTCGCCGGAGTTTTTCTCCGTCAGAGGGGTGCCGCGGTAGAGGCCGTAGACGAGCTCGTCGGGATCGCCGTACATGTCGGCCATTTCCTGCGGATCCGGCCAGGATTCGATGACGATCGCCACGTTGTCAAGCGCCGCACGGAATTCTTCCGGAATGCGGGCCAAGGATTGGTGGACGATCGCCTCGAATTCTTTGCGCCGCATTGATGCGCCTCACTGGCTCCGGATGGACGTCTCGGATGAGAGCAGGGTGCTGGGCGACGGTTAGGGAGCGGGGGACGGTTTCCTGGAGGTCGGTGCGTGCGACTTCCGGCCCCTGGACAGTCCGCGGGGAGGCGGACCCCAGAGGCGTTTGCGGATCATGTACCATCCCACGACCAGGATGAGGACGACGCTTACGGCGTGCGGAGCGCGGATCGGGCCGATCATCAAATCCTCCGCCCGGAAGCTGCTCACGATCGACCGGTCGATCGAATAGAGCACCAGATAGCTCAGGAACAGGAATCCATCCTGAAAGGGGCGCGTGCGGATCGACCAGAGGAGGGCGAAAATGAGCAGATTGAGTCCCAGTTCGTAGAGCATGGCGGGATGCACCGGCACTTGGCCGAATTGGTCGCCGGCCGGGCTCCCGAGCGGGAAGACGATGCCCCAGGGCATGGCGGTGGGGTAACCGTGGATTTCCCCGTTCATGAAATTGCCCCATCGGCCGAACGCCTGCCCCAGGATGATGCTCGGGGCGCCGGCGTCGGCGAGCTTCCAGAAGGGCACCCGATGGCGGACGACATACCACCACCCCGACAACGCGCCGCCGATCAATCCGCCGTGGATCGCGAGCCCGCCGTGCCAGATGGCCGGGATTTCCAGCGGGTGGCCGGCATAGTACGACCAGTTGAACGCCACATAATAAATGCGTGCGCCGAGTATGCCGCACAGGTAGACGATCGCCAGAAAGTCCCAGCGTTGTTCATCGGAGAGCGGGAGCCCCTTCCTCCGAATCTCCTTGCCCAGCAGCCAGCCGCCGACGAAAAATGCGATGACGTACATCACGCCGTACCAGCGGATGGTGATCGGGCCGATCTGGATCAGGACCGGATGCACAGGGGCTACCATAGCAGAATCGTCCGCGCCCCGGCAACGGTCGTTGCATCCGGCCGCCTCTCAGTGTAAAATTTCCGACTAGCACAGCCATGGCACGATCATCCAAGTCACAGAAGCCGCGTTCGCCGGACCGGCCCCCGCGGAAACGGTCCGCGTCTCCGCCCAAGGCGGCCCGGCACGAGGAGAAGCCACCCGTCTCCCCGCGCCGGATCGAGATCCCTTTGATCTCAACGCCCAATGACCAGATGGAAATGGAACGGGAGATGGAAGAGCTGTTTAACGAGGAGAAGGTGACCCATCGGCACGGCGGGACCGAGCCCGAGCGTGACTGACCGCCGACAGGACCGACAGGAACTCCTCCCCCAGGATTGACGCCCGCCACGGCATCAAGCGTTCGGCGATGGCGTCGGCACCGGACGTCTCCATCCGGACCAATCCCTCCATCACGCTGTTGCTGCATAGCAATCCCGGGTTCAACTTCAATCGTTCGGCGTGTCGCTGACGCACCGCTTTGAGACGGCGCAACAGATCCTCCTGTGCCTGGGTCAGGGGCGTGTGGGCCGACCGCGGCCGCGTCGGCCACTTGTCCGGTGGCAGGGCGCCCGCCCGGCGGATCGCCTCCAGTAATCGCGGTCCCTCCATCTCGATCAGGCGACGGGACACGCCTTTGACGGCGGACAGGGCGGCAAGGTCATCGGGTTGCCGTTGCGCCAGCTCCAACAGGACGTCCGGCGCGACGATCCGGAAAGGGGCTCGGTCGGCCGCGCGCGCCAATTCGTCGCGCACCTCAAGCAGCGCCTGCAGCACGGCCAGTTGTGGAGGCGTCAGGCGGCCCGCGCCCTTCACGGCGAAACAGGACGGTGCCGGTCGTGCTCCAGCCTCAAGGCCGGCGAGCCGCCCGCACTCTTCGCGCAGCCAGACGAGCCGGCCCTTGTCCTCGAGCGCCCGCGCGAGGATGTCGCTGAGCGGCAGCAGATACGCCGTATCCTCCGCCGCGTATTGGATCATCTCCGGCGGCAGGGGACGCTGGGTCCAGTCGGCTTTTTGAAAGCGTTTGTTCAGCGTGACGCCGAAGTGGCGGTGGACCAGCGCGCCAAGTCCGATTGCGTCCAGGCCGAGCAACTGCGCGGCGATCATGGTGTCGAAGAGATGGGCGAATGCGACCCCGTAATCCCGGCCCAGGATGCGGACGTCATAGTCGGCGCCGTGCAGTATTTTTTCGATGGCCGGATCGGCGAACAACGGCAGCAGCGGTTCCACATGATCCAGTTTGAGCAGGTCGAGCAGCACGGTCTGGGTCGGCGTGGCAATCTGCAGGAGGCAGACCTGTTCTTCATAGTGATGGAAGCTGTCCGATTCCGAGTCCAACGCCAGCCGACGCTCGCGGACCAAGGCGGCCGCAAGCGCGGGGAGCGCCGCCGGATCGTCGATCAGTCGGACGGTGTCAAGGGAGGGGGAGCGCATGATGCCGGACGGGACCATTTTGGCAGAATCGGCGCCGAGTCTCAAGTGCGCTCGGAAGAGGAAATGGATGTCCAGGGCATTGAATCGGCTCGCAACGCGAGCGTGAGGGGAAGGCTCCAATGAGGTCAACCCGGGGGCCGGTGGGGCCACAACGGTGGCCTGGGGCGTGGGGGCCATGGAGGATCCTGCTCTGCTTCTTCCGCACAGGCCCCCACATTTCATGTTGACGCGAACCCCATATAACGGTTGTCTAACGACGACGGATCTGGTAGGCTAGGCCCGTCGCTGTCTCGGCGGTCCCGCCGAGCGTGAGGAGACAATGGGAATACGACGATCACGTGCACCGAAGCCGGAGGCGCCGAAGATCAACCGGAAAATTCCGGCGACGATGGCGACCCAGCATCCTGACCACGCCAATGTCCCCTTCTGGAAACGCAACGGCGATGCATTCGTCCACGCACAGGAGGAGGTGGAGGAATGTTTCGGGGCGTTCAAGGACCTCGACTGCGAGGAATACATGTGGGATTGGGAGGGAAAATACGTCGACGAGGCGGTGGTCGACAAGCTCTTCTCCAACCATTACGAGTTTTTCTCCAACACGCACCTCGGTCGCGACGTGTTTCTGACGTTCCGTTTGCCGAACATCTGGCTGGAAAAGGGCTACCGGCTCGCCAGGGCCTACATGGGCATTCTGACGTTCGAGGACTTGTCCCGCGACCTGGGCTACGCCTCCGCGCCGGTGTTTGAAGTCATCCTCCCGATGACCGACGAGGCGGAAAAGCTGATCCATCTGCAGCGGACGTTTGACCAGGTCGCCAAGCTCAAGGCCCGTGTCTTCAGTCAGGAGCGGGAATTCGGGCGTCTGCGCGTCATTCCGCTGATCGAAGGCGTGCAGGAGTTGACCGCAACCCGCCAGATCCTGGACGATTACGTCGAACTGTATGAAAAGGAGTACGGGGAGCGGCTCGACTATGTCCGACCGTTTGTGGCCCGTTCGGATCCGTCGCTGAACAACGGGCTGATCGCCGCGACGGTGGCCGCCAAGGTCGCCCTGTCCGAGCATTACCGGTTTCAGGACGAGACCGGCATCCCGGTCTATCCCATCATGGGGTGCGGCTGCCTGCCCTTCCGCGGCGGCCTGTCCCCCCATCTGTTGAAAGAATTCATGGAGGAATACCGGGGGGTGCGCACCGTCACGGTGCAGTCCGCCTTCCGCTACGATTATGATTATGACGAGGTGAAAAGCGCAATCACGCATTTGAACCATGCGCTGGCCGAGGGGCGGCCCCGCATCTTTACGCCTAAACAACTCAAGCGGGGGGAGCAGATCTGCACGCTTTTCAGCGACATCTACCAACGAACGATCGAACAGCTGGCGCCGATGGTCAACGAGGTGGCCCAGGCAATCCCCCAACGGCGGGAGCGGTTGCTCCATTTCGGCTTGTTCGGCTACGCTCGCGGCGTGCGCGGCATTCGTCTGCCCCGCGCGATCGGATTCACGGCCGCGCTCTATTCATTCGGGATTCCTCCTGAACTGATCGGCACGGGGCGCGGGCTGATGGCTGCCAAGAAGAAGGGGCTGCTCGATGACGTCGAGCAGTTCTATACGAACCTCCGGCATGATCTGCTGGAGGCGGGCACCTATCTGAACAAGGAGAATCTCCGGTTTCTCATACAGCGGTCGTCGGCGTGGCAGGACGTCGAGGCGGACATCGTTGCCATCGAGGACTATCTGGGTGAAGAGCTGGGGCCGCGCACGCCGGAGCATTTCCTGCACCGGAATTTTGCCTCCAACAGTTTTTTCCTGTGGCATGCCGGCAAGGATTTCAGTCAACCGGTGCTGGACGCCGCAAAACTGCGCCACAGTCTGGGTTGAACCCGGACAGCGAGCGTAGTCCCCGCCTGTAAGGCGGGGATGAGCGTGCGAATATCAACCTGCCCTTTTCCACTCGGGTCGAAGAATCCCCGCCTGTGAGGGCGGGGTTCTTCAACGCCGGCCGCGGCTTGCCGGTCCTGACGTCCGGGCATGTGGTGGCCCGGCCCTGTCGGGCCTGATATGTGTGAATTGACAAGGTGTTGTGAATTGTTTACACTGCTTTGTTTCGGGCGGGAGCCCGGAGGGATCACGGGCCCGGTGAAGCGACGATGCTCGAACAGCTGACAGAACGGGTGCAGTCGTGGGTTGATCGCCTGCGGCGGGGTGGGACGCTCTCACCCGAGGAGATTGCCGGGTCATTGGGGCAATTGCGCACGACGTTGTTGGATGCGGACGTGCATCAGGAGGTGGTGTCCTCGCTCCTTGAGCGGGTTCAAGCCCGCGCGGGGCAGTTGCGCGTGCAGGAATCGCTCAACACCGGAGATCGTATCGTGGCACTGGTGGCGCAGGAACTGGCCGCGTTGCTGGGGGATCGCCACCGGCCGTTGAGATTGGCCCCGGAACCGCCGACGGTCATCATGCTTGTCGGGCTGCAGGGTGCGGGCAAGACGACGACGGCGGGCAAACTGGCCCGCCTGCTCAAACAACAGGGACGGCGGCTGTTGCTGGTGGCCGCCGATCCGAGACGGCCGGCCGCCACGGAGCAATTGCAGGCGCTCGGGCGGCAGTTGCTGGTCGACGTCGTCGGCGATTCCGGCGCCCTGGCGTCGGCCGGTGCGGGAGAGGCGGGTGGCGCTGCCGCGGTGGCGCTCTGCAAGGCGGCTGTTGATCGGGCGCGATCTCGGGCGACCGAGGTCGTGATCATCGATACGGCCGGCCGGCTGCACATTGATCAGGCGCTGATGGACGAGTTGCGGGCGATTCATGGGGCGGTCAGGCCGCAGGAAATCTGGCTGGTAGTCGACGGGATGATGGGCCAGGAGGCGGTGGCCACGGCGCGGGCGTTTGCCGCGGCGGTGCCGGTGACCGGTGTGATGATGACGAAACTGGACGGGGATGCGCGCGGAGGCGCCTTGCTCTCCATCCGGGCGATGACGGGCCTGCCGGTGACGTATCTCGGCACCGGTGAAAAGATGGACGCGCTGGAGGCTTTCCATCCCGACCGGATGGTGTCCAGACTCATCGGCCGCGGGGATCTGCTTTCGTTGATGGAGCGGGTGGCGACCGTGCAGGCGGAACCGCATCGCGCAGCCGAGCTGGCCCGCAAGATCATGCGGGAGGAGTTGACGCTGGACGATTTCCGCTCCCAGCTGGCGCAGATGGCCTCGATGGGGCCGGTGGAGGAGTTGCTGGCCATGGTGCCCGGCGGCCACCGGCTGAAGGGAGCGGTGCCCGAGGGCGCCGCCCAGGCGCAGATGAAGCGGGCGACGGCGATCATCGATTCGATGACGCCGCAGGAGCGGCGCGCGCCGGATGTGTTGAACGGGCGGAGACGGCTCCGTATTGCGAAGGGCAGTGGAACGACGGTGCAGGACGTCAACCAATTGGTGCGTCAATTTATCGATGCGCGCCGGATGATGAAGCAGGCGGCGGGGCGGCCCGATCGGAGCGGTCGGACTGGACTTCGGCGCCTAATGGGTTCGTAACAGGCAAGGGAAGGAGCAGAGCGGTGGTCAAAATTCGATTGTCTCGTCGTGGCCGGCACAAATTGCCGTTCTATCGGATCGTCGTGGCGGATGAGCGCTTTCCGAGGGACGGGCGGTGCCTGGAAGTGGTGGGCACGTACAATCCGTTGAGTAGCACAAACCAGGCAGAGGTCAAGGCGGACCGGGTGCGGATGTGGCTGAACCGGGGCGCTCAGGCGACCCCGACCGTGCGGCGCATTCTGCATCGAGCGGGTGTGGCCAAGGGGTAGTCGCCGTGCGTGTAGTGTTTGTCACGCTGTTTCCCGGCATGATCGAACCCGTGCTGGGACAGAGCATGCTCAAGCGTGCCGTGGACAAAGGGCTGCTGGGTGCGGCCGTGATCAACCTGAGGGAATTCACCCATGACCGTCACCAGGTGGCCGACGACGCGCCCTATGGCGGGGGACCGGGCATGGTATTGAAGCCTGAGCCGATTTTCGAGGCGGTGGAGACGATTCGACAACAGGAAGGCCCAGTGCGGCTGGTCTGCCCGTCGCCCCAGGGCCGGCCATTGACGACGGCGCTTGCGCGGGACTTGGCGTGCGAACGCCGCAGCCTGGTCATGCTGTGCGGTCATTATGAGGGGATCGATGAACGGGTTCGGATCGGTCTGGATCCCGAGGAAATTTCGATCGGCGATTATGTGGTGACCGGCGGCGAATTGCCGGCGCTGGTGATCGTGGATGCGGCGGCGCGATGGGTGCCAGGGGTGCTGGGCGCGTCCGAAAGCGTGGTGGCGGAATCGTTCGCGGGGCCGTTGCTGGACCATCCCCACTACACACGGCCGGCCGAATACCGCGGGATGGCGGTCCCGCCGGTCCTGTTGGGCGGTGATCACGGAGCCATTGCACGATGGCGGCGCCGGCAGGCGTTGCTGAGGACCAAATTCCGGCGGCCGGAGTTGCTGGCGGACGCCGGGCTCACCAGCGAGGAACAGGAGTGGTTGAACGAAACGGAGACGGATCCGCCGCCGGCGATGCCGGCGACGAGCAGGCAGAAGATGAAGGAGCGAAGTCATGAATCGGATTGAGGCATTGGAACGGTCATGGATGAAGAAAACGACGCCAGCTTGTCGGGTGGGCGATCTGATCCGAATCCATGTGCGAGTGATTGAGGGAGAGAAACAACGGGTGCAGCCCTTCGAGGGTGTGGTGATTGGGCGCCGGGGCGGCCTGCATCGTGAGATGATCACGGTGCGCAAGGTGTCCTACGGCGTGGGGGTGGAGAGGATCTTCCCCATCCACTCACCGTTCGTGGAGCGGATCGAGGTCATCAGGTCGGGCAAGATCCGGCGGGCGAAGCTCTACTTCCTGCGCAAACTCAGCGGACGCGCGGCCAAGCTCACCGAGCGGGAGGCACTCTCAACCCAGTCAACAGAATCGGCCGTCAGTGACGGGGATCAGACGGTGGCCGCATCGGAGAAAATCGGGGCTGGCGCGGGCGATGGGGGGGCCCGAACGTCCTCATGAGAGTCTCATGAAGCCGTCGTGATGCCTGCGGGACGCCCACATAATGCCCCCGGAGTTTTGGAGTGCCCGTGAGCGGGGTGGAAACGGGGTGGTCAGCGCGTTGTCGCGTATGGGAGCTGACGCTACGCGTGCTGGGGTACCGTTTCATCGCAGGTGTAGATGAGGCCGGGCGCGGCTCGCTGGCAGGCCCGGTGGTCGCCGCGGCGGTGGTCTTACCGGATGCCTTCTCTTCTGAGGGCATCGATGATTCCAAACGGCTGTCGCCTGCGCAACGTGAGGGAGCCTTCGCTCGGATCATGGCCGACGCGTCGGCCGTGGCCGTAGGGATCACGCCGCACGACGACATCGACCGCATCAACATTTTTGAGGCCACGAAGCAAGCGATGCGGCAGGCTGTCATGACGCTGCGACCGCCCCCCGACTTCCTGCTCATCGACGGTGCGGCACTGCCGTGCGCGTGGCCCGTCTGGGGGTTGATCAAAGGTGATCGCCGGGCGTTGCCGATCGCCGCCGCTTCGATTATCGCGAAAGTGACCAGGGATCGGTTGATGACCCTGTACGATGGTCAGTACCCCGGTTACGGATTTGCTGTGCACAAGGGGTACGGGACACCTGACCATTTGGCGCATTTGAGCCGCTTGGGCGCCTGCGCCATTCACCGCAAAAGCTTTCAGCCGGTGAAGCGCGCCGGGATGAGGGCGGGTGCGAGTGTCGATCACGCCGAAACGTCTTCCAGGCCTGCCCCTGGGCAGGCTCCCACACGTGTTCCCAAAGTCGTTCCCAAACATGTTCAATGACGCGCAGCGGTTCGGTCGGGAAAGCGAGGTGGAGGCGGCCCGTTATCTGCAAGGGGCCGGATATCGAATTGTCGCGCGCAACTATCGGACCCCATTTGGGGAGATCGACCTGGTTGCCTACGACGGCGACGTCCTCGCATTTGTGGAAGTCAAGGCCCGCCGCAGCGAACGATTCGGCGCACCCCACGCGTCCGTCACCGCCGACAAACGGCGACGGTTGACCCGGGCTGCACTGGCCTATCTGGCCGGGTTGCGGCCGATGCGCGCCGGAGCCAAGCACGCCGGTTGCATCAACCCGGCCGACCGTCGCGACGAGTCGCCGGCGTGCCGGTTTGATCTTGTGGTGGTCGAACGTGTAGGAGGGAATGATGGCGGGGGCCGGTGCAGGATCGAGCTGCTGAAGGATGTCTTTTCCCCCGACGGGAACGGCGGGTGAACGGGCCGGAATGATTCAGCTGTATCATGTGACCAAGCGCTACGGCCGTTCGTCGCCTGCGCTCAATGATGTGACGCTGCAGATCGACCGGGGCGAGTTCGTCTGTGTCACCGGTCCCAGCGGCGCCGGCAAAACGACGCTGCTCAAACTGATTTTTTGCGAGGAACGGGCCGACCAGGGCCAAATTGTGGTAATGGGACGCAATATCAGCCGCCTGCCTGCCCGCAAAGTCCACACGGTCAGACGGTTGATCGGGATGGTGTACCAGGATTTCAAATTGTTGCCCACCCGGTCATTGTTTGACAATATCCTGCTGGCGCCGCGTGTGGCCGGCTGCACGATTTCGGAGGCCAACCAACGCGCGATGTTTTCGCTCAGGACGGTGGGACTGGAGAAGAAGCGGGTCGCACTGCCCAGAGAGTTGTCGGCGGGGGAGCAACAACGGGCCTGCATTGCTCGGGCATTGGTCAACGAACCGCCCGTGTTGCTGGCCGACGAGCCGACCGGCAACCTGGATGAGGAATTGACATGGGACATCGGCGAACTGCTGCGCGGCATCCATCTGCGGGGCACGACCATCGTGCTGGCGACGCACAACCGGTCGCTGATCGCGCGGCTTGGATGCCGCGTCATCACCCTGCGGGACGGCGCCGTGGTCAAAGACGAGGGCGGCGGGGGTGAGGCGACTCCTCTTTTGTCTTGAAGAACTGAGCCGGCATTTGCGGGAACATCGGGGCGTCGTGGCGTTGGCGGTGTCCACGATGGCGGTGGCATTTTTTCTGCTTGGTCTGTTTCTGCTGGTCTGGGTCAATGTTCGTGACATGGTTCGGGTGGCCTCGGATGAAGCCCGCGTCCAGGTGTTTTTGAAGGATGGGCTTGACCAGAGCCGCCGGGATGCCATCCGTGCGCAGCTGGAGCACGAGCCGGCGGTGGAATCGGTCGCGTATGTCTCGGAAGATGAGGCGTTGAGTCGGTTCAAGGCGCGCCTGAAGGATCAGGCTGTGCTGCTGGAGGGATTGGGGTCCAATCCGCTGCCGGCATCGTTCGATGTGAAGCTGCACCAGGGACCTGCCGTCCTGTCCGGGTTGTCCTCGCTGGCCGACCGGATCCAATCCTGGGACGGGGTGGAGATGGTGCGCTACGGACGTGAGTGGGTCGACCGGTTCCGCGTGTTCTGGACGTTTGTCAAGGCACTGGGCGTGGGGCTGGGCGCCCTTGTGGTGATCGCGGTCGTGGCGATCGTCACCAATACGATCCGGTTTATGATCGGCGCGCGGAGCATCGACATTATGGTCTTGAGAATCGTGGGTGCATCTCCCGCGGTCATTGCGCTGCCGTATCTGTTGGAAGGGATCTTGCTGGGTGTCATCAGCGTGTCTGTGGCGATCGGACTGCTGGCTGCTCTGGTGATCGAGTTCGGTCCGACGTTGGAGGTCATCGGCGGCTTTCTGTTGGGGCGCGGCGGGGTCCGGTTTCTGTCGATCGATGTGGTGATGCTGTGGCTCGCCGTCGGTGTGCTGCTCGGCGGAGCGGGCAGTCTGATTGCGCTGAGGCGCCATTTTCGCTGGGCGGCCGGGTGACGCGATGGCGCGGCCGGCCGCGGATCGGAGCAGGGTCGTTCGGGGTGTGGCGCCTCTCGTCGTGGCGGGACTCGTATGGGGTGGCGTGTGGGGGCTGATCGGCGGCCTGGCTCTCTGTAATCAGGCTGCGGCCGGGGAGCGTCGCGCCACCGCCGACCCGAAACGGGAGCTCCAAGAGCTCAACCGGCAGCTGGACCAGAAGAAGCGGGAGCAGCAGGCGGCCGCTAAAAAGGAGCGGTCAGTGCTCGGAGAACTGGAGGGGTTGGACCATCGCATTCACCTGCGCCGCCGTCAAATGGCCATTTTGGACCAGCAGATCAGTGAGCAGAGCCAGACGGTCACGCAGCTCAGCGGCCAGGTCGCGACATTGGAGCGCAGCATGGCCGCACTCCGTCAGTCGGTGGCGGCCCGCTTACGG
>DATJYI010000142.1:0-4899 GCA_035499635.1 Nitrospiria bacterium
GTCAACGCGCGGGCAGCGGACGAGCGCTTCGGCGTAGGACAACAGCCGCTCGATCGTTACACATTCAAATGCCGCGTCACCGGCGCCGTGCATGATAATTCCTCGTTATCCCGGCCTGCGGCGATGCCGTCACGTCCCGCCCCGTCCGGTCGGGCCCGCCAGTATAGAGTATAGTAATATAGTAGAGCATGTCGTGCCAAAAGAAAAGGACTGAATAATTGACCAATCCCGTGAGTCAAACCGACATGACCACGCCGTCACGAGACGCCCCTTGATTTTGGCCAACCGTCAAGATCATAATTTTTTTACGTTGCTGGCGTTTCGGACCTTATCGCATACAAAGGAGTCACGCTTATGCCTCGGATGATCCGGCTGCAGTGGCTGTTGTGTCTGACCGTTGTGGGATATATGGGGGGAGTGTCGGGAAGCCTCGCCGCCTCCTCCGCCGCGTTTGCGGATGAGAATCCCTACGAGGACGTCAGGTTGTCCAGGGTCAGCCTGATCGACGGGGAGCTGTTGCTCCAACGGGGCGATGACGAGGAATGGACGGCCGCCTCCGTGAACTTGCCGCTGAGGCCTCACGACCGGCTCTGGGCCACCGACGGCGCGCGGGGCGAGGTGCAATTTGACGACGGCACCGTCGCGCGCCTTGCCGAAAACACGAATCTGGATCTGCTCAATCTGGACAACGACCTGACTCAGCTGCAGCTCACCCTGGGCGTGGCCACCATTTCCACGCCCGCGGCACGGCGGGGTGCGCAGGAGATCCCGCTCGAACTCGACACCCCGCAAGCCTCGTTGCATCTGAAGCCCGCGTCGAGCGTCCGCGTTGACGTCGCGGAAGACGGCTCCACCGTGATCACGGTGTGGGACGGCGAGGTGACGATCAATCGCGAAGAGGGGCCGCTGACCGTGGCGGCGCATCAGCGCGTAGCGATTGAAGGGGGCGACAGCCCCCGCTATGAGCTGGAGTCGGCTCCTCCCGCCGACGAATGGGACCGCTGGGTCGATGAACGCACGGGACAACTGGCCGAAGCAGAAAGCCGCGAGCGCCTCGGCCCCGATTCGCCCGTGACGGGGGTGATGGGTGAGGGAGCCTTGGGCATGTACGGCGCGTGGAACCAGGTGCCCAGCTACGGCTGGGTCTGGGCGCCCCGTGTGGCGGTGGGCTGGGCGCCCTATCAAGCGGGCCGCTGGATCTGGCAGGAACCCTGGGGGTGGACCTGGGTCTCCTATGAGCCCTGGGGCTGGCTGCCGTATCACTACGGCCGGTGGCTCGTCGTCTCCCCCCTCGGATGGGTCTGGATTCCCGGCCCTACGCTTGGCGTCTGGGCGCCCGGCTGTGTCCGCTTCATCTACGGACCCGACTGGGTGGCGTGGGTGCCGCTGGGCCCCGGCGAAGTCTATTATCATCGCCCGCCGCCGCCCTCGGTGACCGTCAACGTCAATCTCGTCAATTACCGGACCCGCGGCGCCGTCACGGTCTGGTCACGGCGTGAGTTCGTCAACGGCGTCCACGGTCATGACCGGTACCTGCCGCCGAAGGACCCGATTCACGCCGGCCGGGTCGCGTTTGGCCCGCCGCCGGTCGTCCCGGACCGTGCCAGTCTTCGTCCCCTTCCGGCACAGCAGATCCGCCCCGCGCAGCTGCCGCCCCGCGTTATTTCCAGGCCGGTCGTCTACCGTCACGAGCCCGCACCGATGCCCGAACCGTTCGACGAACGGGTGAAGCGCATACACGGCACGATCACCAAAGGCCATCCGCCGATCGGGGTTGAGGCGGGACCGGTGACGCGGGGCCAGCCGAAGTACGAGGAACGGCGCCGACCGGAGGCCGAAACCGTGTACAGAGGACTGACCACGTACAAGAAGCCGCCCGCCGCCGGTTCGCCCTCCGCCGAAGGGAGGCAGCCGGAGGCGGCGCCACGGGGAGGGGAAACGAACAAGCCGGGACGCACCCGCAAGAGCGGGCAGCCCTCAATGCCGAAGCAGGTGGAATTCGGCCGGCCGACGGGGCCGGCGGCCGCACAGGGGTCCCGGCAGATCAAGCCGCTCTACGAGCGGCCGCCACAAGCCAGACCGAAAACAGAGGCCCCCAAGAAGACCGACAAAACGGACAGCGATCACAGCGGTGCGCCCAACACGCTGGCTCCGCGATCGCGCTGACTACTGGTCGTGATGGTGATGCGCCGGCATCCGGGAGCAGTAGGGCCCTTCGCACCCCTTGACGTTCTCAAACGGGTTGGATTCGGGCGGGATCCGGAATCGCTCCTGGGTTTCGTAAATCGGCCGGACGACCTGCCGGGCGTCGAACACAAAATCGAGTGAGACCACGCCGTCCGGCGGCACCGTGATGGTGCGCTCGATCGGTTTCATGTGGGGATGCCACGCGATGATTTTGTAGGTGCCCGGCGGCACCTGGTCGATCGAATAGTGGCCGCCGCGGCGGGTCCTGGCATAGTAAGGATTGTCCACCACCCACCCCCAGCTCTGCATGTATTCGTGCATCGGGCAGATGATCTGGACCACTTTCTGGCCATGCCGCATCTCGAAGTAGCCGCCGAATTCGCGGTGGCTGACCGGGGGGAGCATAAAACCGAGCAGCCGAACCCCGATGTCGGGCTGGTAGATCTGCGCGCCGTGGATGATGGGGTCCTCGTTGACCATGCTGATCGGCCACTGGTCCCGGATGATGCTGACCAGCGGATGGACGTGCGTCATGTCATCGCCGTGCCCCATGAACATCTCCGACTCCGGCACGTCGTAGGGATGGAACATGCAGTTGACGGCGAGGAAGGCGTTTTCGCGATAGTGAAAGCGCTTGCCCGTCTTCACGTTCTCGAGCGAGACGACCGCGTCCTGCAGGCCGCCGGTCTCATCCACGTGAAACTCCTTGAGCACCACGCGGCCCGCACCGTCCGAGATTTTCCGGCAGTAGCTGGCGAAATGATAAATGATGATCGGGAAGACGCGCGGCTCCGGCACGGGACCGCTCAAGACGACCCGCCCCGAGATGGTGCCGCCGTGGGGAACCGTCTCCTCCCCCTCGTAGCCCCCCTCGAAGGCGAGCAGACCGGCCGGTTGCGCGAGGAGCAGCAGGACCGCAGTCGTCAGCAGCCAGTGGAGCGTGTCGGCGCTCCGGCTGGTGCCTGAGCTGGTGGTCGGGCTTCCGTGCGTCATGAGCCGTCTCCCCGCGTCATTTCTATTCATAGCGCAGCGCGTCGATGGGGTCAAGCTTGGATGCGCGCCGTGCGGGGTACAAACCGAAGAAGACTCCGATGGCGATGGAAAAGACCAGGGCCAGCAGAATCGATTGGACGGAGATGATCGTCGGCCAATTGACGATGACCGACACCAGACTGGAGCCGGCGATTCCGAACACGACGCCCATGAGCCCCCCGGCCATCGACAGCGCCACGGCTTCCACGAGAAATTGCATGAGGATATCCCGCCCGCGCGCCCCCACCGCCATGCGAATGCCGATTTCCCGGGTCCGTTCGGTCACCGAGACGAGCATGATGTTCATGATCCCGATCCCCCCCACGATCAGCGACACCGACGCAATGCTGCCCAGGAGCACGGTCATGATCCGGGAGGAGGCTTCGGCGGCCGAGGCGATATCGGTCATGTTCCTCACGGTGAAGTCGTCGTCCTGCCCGGGGGGGATGTGATGCCGCTGGCGCAACAGGAGCTGGATCTGCCGCTGCGCGAGCGTGGTTTCCTCGGGAGAATTTGCCGAGATCAAGATCGCCCCCGCATAGGTCACCCCCATGATCCGCTTCTGCATGGTGGAGAAGGGGATGATGACGGTGTCATCCTGATCCTGCCCCATGGCCGACTGCCCCTTGGGCGCCAGCACCCCGACCACCTTGAAGGGGACGTTCTGAATCCGGATGATCTGTCCGACCGGATCCTGCGAGCCGAAGAGATTGTTGGCGACGGTTTTGCCGACCACCGCCACCTTGGCCGCCCCGGAGACATCGGCGGCGGTAAAGTAGCTCCCCGATTCAAGCGACCAGTCACGAATCTCAAAGTAGGCCGGGGTGCTCCCCTGGATCGCGGTCGACCAGTTTTGATTCGCGCTCACCACCTGCTCGACCGCTCGGATCGTCGGCGCCGCCAGGCGGACTGACGACAGCTCCTTCTGGATCGACTCGGCATCCTCCTCGGTCAGCGTGGTGGCCGCACCGAGGCCGGCATGCACCCCGCCCTGCGTCGTGCTGCCCGGATAGACCAGGAGCATGTTGGAGCCGATGCTGGCGATCTGCTCCTCCACCTGCGCCTTGGCCCCCTGCCCCACCGCCACCATGGCAATCACCGCCCCCACGCCGATGACGATCCCCAGCATGGTGAGCGACGACCGCATGGGGTTGCGGGACAGCGCCCGGGCGGCGATCTTCAACCCGATCATTGGATTCACAGCGTTACCTGAGGGAGATTCACAGCGTTACCTGAGGGGGATTCACGGCGCCTCCCGGCGGGTGGCTTCCATCGGACGGGCCGGCTCCCCGGACAGGCTCCGCCGGGCATCGGCGGGCGACGGAACCGGCTGATCCGAGAGCACGATCCCGTCACGAAACGTCACGACGCGGGAGGCGTACCGGGAGATATCCGGCTCGTGCGTGACGAGGATGATGGTGATGCCGTGCGCGTTCAGCTCCTGGAACAGCGCCATGATCTCGATCGATGTCCGGCTGTCGAGGTTGCCGGTCGGCTCGTCGGCGAGGATCAGCGGCGGCCGAAGGACCAGCGCCCGCGCGATCGCCACGCGCTGCTGCTGACCGCCCGAGAGCTGGTTCGGGTAGTAATAGACCCGGTCTCCCAGCCCCACCTGCGCGAGCGCCTCGCGCGCGCGCGCCAGGCGCTCGTGCGCGGGCAGGTTGTTGTAGAGCAGGGGCA
>DATJYI010000143.1:0-6915 GCA_035499635.1 Nitrospiria bacterium
TCTTGCAATCCAACATTGGGATGGATGAAAGTTCTTAGATTTGTTTTCTATTGTTCTCCCCTTGCCCCTCGCTCTTCCCAGCCCGTGCCTACCGGCCCCTCTACTCTGTTATAATGGCCCCACCAGGAACTCCCCATGACCGACTTTGCCAAAACCGCCGAATTGATCGCCAAACGGGCGAGGGCGGCCTCACGGCTGATGGCCCAGTGCTCGACGGCCGTCAAAACCGACGCGCTCCACAAGATGGCAGCAGCGCTGACCGACGCGGCCGAGATGATCCAGACGGCCAACGCCGAAGACGTCGCCGCAGCCAAAAAGGCGGGCCTCAGCTCGGCGCTCATCGACCGGCTGACGCTGACGCCGAAGCGGATCGGCGAGATGGCAACGGGATTGAGGGAAGTGGCCGATCTGCCCGATCCGGTGGGGGAGATCGAGCGGATGTGGCTCCGGCCCAACGGGATGCGGGTCGGCCGGATGCGCGTGCCGTTGGGCGTGATCGGCGTGATTTATGAATCGCGCCCCAACGTCACGGCCGAGGCGGCGGGGTTGTGTCTCAAGGCGGGCAACGCCGTCATCTTACGCGGCGGATCGGAGGCGGTCCGCTCCAACGTCGCGATCGGCCGGCTGCTGCACGATGCGGGACTCAAAGCCGGCCTGCCCGAAGGGGCGCTGACCGTCGTCGACCGGACCGAGCGTGAGCTGGTGGGCGCACTCCTCAAGCAGGACCGGTATATTGATCTCATCATTCCCCGAGGCGGAGAGGGATTGATCAGAACGGTGATCGAGCAATCGACGATTCCCGTGATCAAACACGATAAAGGGGTCTGCCATATCTATGTCGATGAAGCGGCCGATCTTGCGATGGCCGAGTCGGTCTGTGTCAATGCGAAGGTTCAGCGGCCGGGCACCTGCAACGCGGTCGAGACGCTGCTCATTCATCAGTCGCTTGCGCCGACATTTCTTCCCAAGTTGATCGATCGGTTGCAACAAGCCAAGGTGGAGGTGCGCGGCTGCGACCGGACGAAAAAGCTGGCCAAAGGGGTCAAGGCCGCCACGGAGGCCGACTGGACGGCCGAATATCTCGATCTGATCGTCTCGGTCAAGGTGGTCGATTCGATGGACGAAGCGGTCGAGCACATCGCGACCTACGGCTCGCAGCATACCGACGCCATCATCACGCAGGATTATCAACGGGCGATGGAGTTTCTCCGCGTGGTCGATTCCTCCGCCGTGATGGTCAACGCCTCGACGCGCCTGAACGACGGCGGCCAGTTCGGCTTGGGCGCCGAGATCGGGATCTCCACCGGCCGTTTACACGCCCGCGGCCCGATGGGGCTGCATGATTTGACGACGATCAAATATATCGTGCTGGGGGAAGGACAATTGAGAGAATAGGGTCCAGGGGCCAGTAGCCAGGGTCCAGGAAGAAGAACTATGCAACTCGTTTTAGTTTTCCTGGACCCCGGACCCTGGACCCCGGATCCTTTTCCCCCATGAACATCGGCCTCCTTGGCGGCACGTTCAATCCCATTCACGCCTGCCACCTGACCGTGGCGGATCAGGTCCGGCAGCTCATGAACCTGGACCGGATCCTCTTCATTCCCGCCGGCGTCCCGCCCTTCAAGGCCGCCGCGCTCGCCCCCGCGGCCGACCGGCTCGAAATGGTCAAACTGGCCGTCGAGCCCCATCCGTGGGCGGAGGTTTCCTCAATCGAGATCGGCCGCCAGGGCCCCTCGTACACGATCGACACCGTCCTCGCGTTGCGCCGCGAGCAGCCTGAGGATGCCTACTATTTTCTGATCGGCGCGGACGCCTTTGCGGACATCGTCGGTTGGCGAGACTACCGGCGGTTGCTGACAATGTGCGAATTTGTGGTGATCAACCGGCCCAACCGGACGTTTCTGTCGCTGCGGGAGCTGCCGTTGCTCTCCCATGAAGAGCCAGGACGGTTGCAGGCGCTGGACCGGGGCGACTTGACACAGGAACGGGTGTCGTTGACGGCGGGAGGACGCATCTGGCTCGTCCACTTGCCCCCCTGTCCGGTCTCCTCCACGCAGGTTCGGGCGGCGATTCACGAGGGGAGGCCGGTGGAGGCGCTCTTGCCTGAGTCGGTGCGTTCATATATACTACGTCAAGGACTGTATAGATAATTCGGGGGGGAGGAGGCGCGTTCATTCGCGCCGGTCCGGGGGGCGTCATCAAGGTCGGATCGCATCACAAAGCACTGCTCTGCGCCAAGGCGGCGTACGAGAAAAAAGCGGACGATATTCGGGTGCTGGACGTCGCCGGGCTGACCGGACTTGCCGACTATTTTGTCCTCTGCTCGGGCGGGTCCAACCGGCAGGTGCAGGCCGTCGCAGAGGCGATCGACAAAATGCTCGCCCAGGCGGGCTGCAGTCCGATGAGCGTGGAGGGAACGGAACACGCCAACTGGATTCTGATGGACTACGCCGACGTCATCGTGCACATCTTTCAGGCCGACCGGCGCGAGTTTTACGGCCTCGACCAGCTCTGGGGCGACGCCAAGAAGCTCCGGATCACGGGCGCCCAGCTCCGTCGTGTGACGCTCGAATCGCCGCCCCGTTCCGTCCCGTCCCGACGCCGTCCTGCCCGTCACCCGAACCGTTCCTCGTCGGGCCGCCGGACGGCCCGTCACTCGGACCGTCCCTCGGCAGGCCGCGGGGCCAAGCCATGAGGATGTTCATCAGCGTCGGGCTGCTCCTGCTGTTTCTCATCGTCGTTATTCGTTTTGATCAGCTCAACCCGGGCACCATCCAGGTGCGGCTGTCCTCCACCCTCACGTATGAGCTCTCGCTCTATCAATTCGCGCTGGCTTCGTTTGTGCTGGGGGGGTTGGTGGTGCTGGGCATGGGCGGCATCCGGGAATTCCGCCGGTTGATCCGGAGCTGGAGGGAAGCGCGCCGGCAGCGGGCGGAGCAGCGGGTCAGGGAATGGCTGACGCTGGCGATCAACGCCGAGGCGTCGGGCAAGCGGAAGGAAGCGATCGGCTGGTTTGAAAAGATTCTCTCAATCGATCCGAACCACCGGATCGCGCTGATCCGGTTGGGTGCGTTGCAGCGCGCCGAGGGGGCGTTCCAGGAAGCGCTGCGTTTACACCGCAAGGCGAAGAGCCTGGGTGATCGGGACATGGAAGCGGTGCTGGCGCTGGTTGACGACCTGGAAGCGGTTCGCCGCCATGATGAAGCGGCCATCGTCCTCCGGGAAGCGCTGGCCCATGACAAGGAGAACCGCGCGGCCGTGATCCGCCTGCGCGATCTGTACGTGGAGCTGCACCAATGGGAAGAGGCGCATACCTTGCAGGAACGCTACCTGAAGGAGATGGCCGGCGACCAGGATCCGCAGGAACGCGCCCGCCTGCTGGGGATCAAGTATGAAGCCGGCCAGCAGGCGATGCTCCAGGACTCGCCGGACGTCGCCCGGCGCTATTTCCGCAGCGCCATCAAACTCGATCGCAATTTCGTCCCCGCCTATGTCGGGCTGGGGCGGCTGCAGATCACGGAGGGCAAGCCGGATCAAGCGGTGGAGTTATGGCGCAAAGCCTACTGGACGACCTCCAGCCTCATCCTGCTCCATCGCCTGGAGGATCTGTTGCTTGACACGGGCGATCCCGCCGGCATCATCGACCTCTACCGGCAGGCGATGGCGCGCGATCCGGGCAATCCGGTCCTGCAGTTTTACCTGGGCAAGCTCTACTACCGGCTGGAGATGATCGACGAAGCGCTCGAGCTGCTTTCCACGATCGACACGTCAAATGTCCGCTTTCCCGATCTGCACAAAGTGCTGGGCAATCTCTACCTGCGCCGCGGCGACCGGGCGGCGGCGGTTGAGGAATTCAAACGGGCGCTCGACTTGAAAAAGCGGGTGCTGGTCCCCTACTTTTGCCCCCATTGCGACTATCATACGAACGAATGGTCGGGCCGTTGCCCGCGGTGCGAGCAGTGGAACAGCTTCCTGGCCACGCCAATCATCACCCCGCGGCTCAAGGCCGCTCCGCCCGCCGAACCCTCCGCCTATCCCGCCGGCGAATCGGCGGGCGCGTCGTTCCGTTCCCTGCCCATCTAGCCGTTTGGCGGCATCCGCCGCATGACATCGATGCAGCCTGCCGGGATCAGTGAGTGGATGGCGGCTGGCGCGGCGCGCCTCTGCCAATGGATCTGGCCGTCGACCTGCGTCGCCTGCCGGTCGAGGACGTCGATGACGGCGAACCCCTTTTTCTGCCCCGATTGCTGGGACACCATGCCGCGGCTGTCGCCACCCTGGTGTCCGCGCTGCGGCCTGCCCTTTGTCTCGACGGTCGCGTTGCGCCACAGTCCGACCCACCTGTGCGCCGCCTGCCGCGAGCGAGAACCGCCGTTCGATTGGGCCCGCTCCGCCGTGGCCTACGAGGGGGTCGCCGCCTCCGCAGTTCATGTGATGAAATATCAGCGCCGCCGGCTGCTGGCCCGCCCGTTGGGCGAACTGCTGCTGCCGTTGGCGGAGACGCTGGGGCCGGTGGACGGCGTCGTGCCGGTGCCGCTGCACGCCGAGCGGCTCCGGGAGCGCGAGTTCAATCAGGCGCTGGCCCTGGCCCGGGTCGTCTGCCGTGAAACGGGATGGCCGCTCCGGTGGTCGCTGCTGGAGCGGATCCGGCCCACCCGCTCGCAGGTGGGTCTCGATGCGGTCGAACGGCGGCGCAATGTCCGGCGGGCCTTCCGCGTGCGGGATGATGAATCGGCACAGGGCGAGCGGCTGCTGCTAATTGACGATGTGATGACGACCGGTTCCACCGTGCACGAATGCGCGCGCGTCCTGAAACGGGCCGGCGCCTCGTCCGTCCAGGTGCTCACCGTTGCGAGGCAGCTGCGGGATGGACTACAACGCCCCACCCCGGCGATGAACCGGAGTGGGGCGTTGACGGAACCTGACGGAAGGGCTTAGACCTTCGTCACGTTGCTGGCTTGCGGACCTTTGGGCCCTTCGGTGATTTCAAACTCGACGGTCTGTCCCTCTTCAAGAGTCTTGTAGCCGTCGCCTTGAATCGCCGAATAGTGCACAAACACGTCCTTGCCGCTTTCCTGGGCGATAAAGCCGTAGCCCTTCGTGGCATTGAACCATTTGACTGTGCCTCGTGCCATGTTCCGATTCACCTCCTTCCACACTCTGTCCGGCCGCAGGGCTCCCCGGAACGGGAAACAGTGCCGAACCTGCTGATTGTTGTGTGCCTGCGGATCGAACAGCGTGCGGTCTGACAGCGAGCGCATAAAAAAAACCGCAGCATCGAATGATAAAGTCTGCTGCGGCTCTCTAGTCGATCACGTACTCTGTCGTCCTGCTAAGCGTCCAAACTATACCATTCCCATGCAAAGGCGTCAAGTGGTATTTGCTAGCGTACCGTTCTTGCGTAAATCAAGGGTCAAACAACCAATGGGGGGCTGCGGGGGGAGATAGCGTCTCGTCATTATAATCAGGGGGAGGTGCCGGTTCCTCCCCTGATCACCCCCATCGGAGTTACGCTTCGGACTCGGAAAACGCTATTTCTGTACGCTATACGGCTGGCGTTTCTCGGCAATATACTGCCGGGCGTACTCGACGTAGGCCGACCAGGCGTGGGCGATGTAGGCCAGCTCCTTCTCCGAGACGGGGCGCACCACCCTGCCGGGCACGCCCAGCACCAGCGAGCGGGGCGGGATCACGGCCCGTTCGGTCACGATGGCGCCCGCCCCGACGATCGATTCGGCGCCGATCACGGCCCCGTTGAGAATGATGGAGCCCATCCCGATCAGTGCGCGCGATTCGACCGTTGCCCCGTGCACGATCGCCCGGTGGCCGACGGTCACCTGGTCGCCCAGCACGACCGGCTTGCCGGCGTCGACGTGCAGGACCGAATTGTCCTGGATGTTCGTCGCCCGGCCGATCGTGATCGGCGCGAGATCGGCCCGGATCACGACGCCGAACCAGACGCTCGCCTCCGGGCCGATCGTCACCTGCCCCAGCAGACTCGCGTTGGGGGCGATGTAGGCGGACGGATCGATCCGAAACGCGTCGGGCAGCAGCGTAAGATCGGCCATGCGCGGATTGATCAGCGGTCAGAGTGCCGCGATGACCCGCTTGAGCCGAGCGGCCACTTCCTCCGCGATCGGCTCCAATTGGGGCCGGTTCAAGCGGCCCAGCGCGATCTTCGGATCGACCGCGCTGACGACCGTCCGGCCGTCGTCCGCCCGGTAGACGATCACGTTGCAGGGCAAAAACATGCCGAGCTCGACCTCCTGTTGCAGCGCCTGGTGGGCGAGTGCCGGATTGCAGGCGCCGAGGATCTTGTAGGGGCGGAAGTCGACATCCAGTTTTTTCTTCAGCGTCTCCTTCACGTCGATCTCGGTCAGCACGCCGAACCCCTCCTTCTTCAGCTCATCGGTGACCTTCGCGATCGCCTGCTCGTAACTGAGCGCAGTGGTCTTTGCCAGACCTAAAGTTTGTGCGGCCATGATGGCTCCTTTGATATGTGGGGGCCCGTGCGGAAGGGGCGGAGAAAGGGTCATTTGATTCAATCCCCGAACGCCCCGCGTTCGGGTCGGCGTTGCCCCCACACCCCGAGCCGTTTTGCTGGTCCCAATGGCCGCATGTTGTCCGTGGTGTGCCCTGGCAGTACCGGTAAAAGTCTCCTCTCCTGCGCTCACTCCCGTCCGCCCGCATTTGGGCGGTAGGGCTCTTCATGCGAAATTTTGATCAACTGCCCCGCCTCCAACGGCGTGTCCCCGGGGATCTCATTGGCCACGGCGGTGTAGGCGGGCGTCCAGCCGTTGCCGGTGCGCCGGCCGAACTCCTCCAGCGTTTCGCCCGCCCGGGCCTCGGCGATGCGCAACCGCTTCACCGTCACCGACTGACGCTCCTCTGCGGTCATTGGCCGCAGGCTCATGG
>DATJYI010000144.1:0-2618 GCA_035499635.1 Nitrospiria bacterium
CCCCAAGGAGTTCGGCGATCTGGCCTACGAATGCTTCGTTGGAGGCATCGATGTCTGCAAATCGGACGAATTGCTGCAGGAACCCCGTGAGGACTACCTGGCGCGCATCCGCGCCTGCGTGGAGGCGGCCCGCCGGGCCGAGGCGGAGACGGGCGAGCCGAAGCGCTTCATGGTGCACGCGGTCGGACCGGCGGATCAATTGCTGTCATTATATGTAGCCGGCGTTGAGGCGGGCGCGGGCATCGCGATGTGCGCGCCCGCGGCTGCTGGCTTTCCCCTGTTTCACGCCTTGGCCTCACTGGGACGCGTGCCGGTGATGGCCCACATGGCCATGAGCGGGTGGCTCTGGCAGCGCCACGGCATGAGCGTCGCCGCCTGGGCAAAGTTCGTCCGCCTGTTCGGCGCCGACGTCGTGCTCTATCCCGCACTGCAGGGTTCGCTCAAGGCAACGCGGGCCGATGTCGAGACGATCAAACGCGTTTGTGGGATGAAACTGGACGGTCTGCAGCCATCGTTTCCCGCCGTCGGCGGCGGGCAGCACGCCGGCACCCTGGATGTCCACGCAACATTGTTTGGACGGGATTTTATCTTCCTCTGCGGAGGCGGCGTGGTCGGCCATCCGCAGGGCGCGCGCGCAGGCGCCCGTTCTATCCGGCAGGCGTGGAAAGCGGTGGAAGCCGGCGTGCCCGTCGCGCGCTACGCCAGGCAGGCGCCGGAACTGGCCGCCGCGCTCACAGCCTTTGCGCGCTATGTCTAATCGCACGTCACGGTTCGACATACGTTGAGCATTCGCGCCTGCCGCAGTCCCGGATTCCGCAATGGCCGCATGACACCGGCTCGAGCGCTCGCGGTCCTGCTCGTGCCCGCATTGTGGGCGGTCGGGGTGGTCACCTCTCCGTCCCACTCGCCGGCCGCGCCGCCAGTGGCGGTCTCATCCGCATCGACCGCCCCGCAGACCGGACGGCCCAATATCATTTTTATCCTGACAGATGACCTGGATGCCGCCTCCATTCCATACATGCCCAGGCTCAAGGCGCTGCTCGTTGATCGGGGCGTGACCTTCACCAATTATTTTGTGTCGATTTCGCTCTGTGCGCCATCGCGGGCGACCACCCTGCGCGGACAGTACGGACACAACACCAAAATCATCAGCAATGATCCCCCGGCGAGCGGTTTTGAACAATTCCATCGATTCGGCGAGGAACGCTCCACAATCGCGGTCTGGCTGCAGCAGGCCGGGTATCGCACGATACTGGCGGGCAAATATCTCAACCATTATCCGGATCCACGCCACACGCGGTATGTACCGCCGGGCTGGAACGAATGGTACGTCAAGGTGCACGGCAGGATCGATCATGAGTTCGATTACACGCTCAATGAAAACGGCAAGCTCGTTGAGTACGGAGACAGGCCGAAGGATTACGGCACCGATGTGTACGTCCGCAAAACGGTCGATTTTATCCGGCGCAGCGCACGCGACGGCCGGCCGTTTTTCGTGTATTTGTCGACGCACGCGCCGCACGCGCCGGCCACCCCCGCGCCGCGCCATGAACAGCTGTTTCTCAACCGCAAGGCGCCGCGGACACCGAACTTCAACGAAGCGGATGTGAGCGACAAGCCGGAATACATCCGCCGGCGGCCGCTATTGACTCGGAGCCAGGTCGGCTATATCGATGAGCACTACCACTTGCGTCTGCAATCGCTCCAGGCAGTGGATGACGGGATCGAAGCGATCGTCAACATGCTCCAAGCGACCGGTCAACTCGACAAGACATACATCTTTTTCACCTCGGATAACGGCTACCACATGGGCAATCACCGCATGATCACCGGCAAGAACAGACCGTACGACGAAGATCTGCGGGTGACGTTGATCGTGCGTGGTCCTGACGTCCCCGCCGGCATCACGCGCGAGCAATTAACCGGCAACGTGGATCTGGCGCCGACCTGGGCTGAGCTGGCCGGCGCAAAGGCCGCCGATTTCGTGGACGGCCGGTCTCTTGTCCCATTGCTGGGCGATTCCCCCCCCACAATGGATCACTGGCGACGGGCCTTCCTTATCGAATATGGAATCAATCCATCCATCAACGTGACTCCATCGACACCCTCATCCTCCCATCAGGCCGACTCGCTCGAATCGCCCGATCAGGATGATCTGCTCACGAAGTTCCTGCCGTTCCTCCGACACTCACATTTCGCCGTTCCCCAGTTTTTCGGCATTCGCATGCCAACCCAGTCGTACGTTGAATATTCCACCGGGGAAAAGGAACTCTACGATCTCAAAACCGATCCGTTTCAATTGCACAACCTCGCCGGTCAAGCCGCCCCCGGGCTGATGGCAAGCTACGCGGCGCGGTTGAAAGCGCTGATGACGTGCCAGGCGGCCTCGTGCCGGACAATCGAGGGGTCCCCATTGAATTCATCCGAATAGCCTGACGATTACCGGCGGTGCGCCGAGGCGAAACCCCGGGGATGTGCAACGGACAAGGCAAAACGGGCACCGATCGGAGGCGATCGCCACATTTGTGACATAGCCGACACCCTCTACATGGACTGCTCCTCCGGTTCCGCCAACTGATGTAACACCGGCGAACCATGGTGCAGCACCATGAGCCAGG
>DATJYI010000145.1:0-10114 GCA_035499635.1 Nitrospiria bacterium
ATTACCAGCCGCGCGTTGCGTGGGGCGGGTCGCGTTACCTGGTGGCCTACACCGAGACCTACAGCAGCTACGATCATGATATTCTCGGGGCGCGTCTGACCTCGTCGGGGACGGTGCAGAAATTCGCCGTCCCAATTGACAACAGTCCCTATAACGATTTCAATCCGTCGGTCGCCTTTGGTTCTGCAAGTTTTCTCGTTCCATACCAGGAGACGGTCAATACCGACGACAACAACATCATCGGCGCGCTGGTATCATCGTGAAACGGGGCCGCTGAGTCTCGGCGACTCCTTCACGCAATTCCCCGAATGACTCCCGCTGTTTTCCACCTCGCGTGTTCTTGCGTGCCAGCCAAAACCGTATATACTGTTTTCTGATCGTTCGTGAGCGCAATTCAGAAGACAACAACGAATCGAAGCCTGTTTCGAGCCAGGCCCATCTCCGCCGGGACCGACGGCGGGACGGGGCTGCGCCGCTGTCTCTCCGCGCTTGATCTGACACTGTTGGGCATCGGCGCCATCATCGGCGCGGGCATTTTCGTGCTGACGGGCATCGCCGCCGCCACGAAGGCCGGACCGGCGATCATGCTCTCCTTCGTCGTCGCAGGGTTGGCCTGCGCCTTTACCGCCCTGTCTTATGCCGAGCTGGCCGCCATGATCGGCGGCTGCGGCAGCGCCTACGGCTACACCTACGCCAGCATGGGGGAGCTGGTCGCCTGGATCATCGGGTGGGACCTGATACTCGAATACGGTGTGGCCACGGCAGCCGTTGCGATCGGCTGGTCGGGCTATATGAACAACGCGCTGACGGCCATGGGCCTCCCGATTCCGAACGTTTTGCTCAAAGCGCCGGCGGCGGGAGGCGTGATCAATCTGCCCGCCGCGTCGATCGTTCTGGTCTTGAGCCTGCTGCTGGCCATCGGCGTGCGCCAGAGCGCGCGGTTCAATGCGGCCATGGTGGCGATTAAGCTCGGGGCGATTGGCCTGTTTGTCCTTGTGGCGCTCTTCAACGTCCAGCCGGCCAACTGGCGACCCTTTCTCCCCTTCGGGTGGGAAGGGGTGATGCAAGGCGCCGCGCTGATCTTCTTCGCCTATATCGGGTTCGACGCCGTCTCAACGGCCGCGGAGGAGGCCCGGCGACCGTCGCGCGACCTGCCGGTCGGCATTCTCGCGTCGCTTGCGGTGTGTACCGTTATTTATATCGTCGTCTCCGCGCTGCTGACCGGTATTGTGCCCTACGCCAGCCTGAATGTGCCCTCTCCCGTGGCCGACGCCCTGCTGCGTCTTGGGCATCGATGGGCGTCCGCCTTCATTGCCGCCGGGGCGATTGCAGGATTGACGACCGTGATGCTGGTGCTCTACTACGGGCTTACGCGCCTTTTCCTTGCGATGGCCCGGGATGGACTGCTGCCGCCGGTGTTCAACACGATCCATCCGGACACCCACACCCCGGTCCGCATTATTCTGCTCTGCGGCGTGCTGATCGCCGCCGTCGCGGGGCTGACGCCGATTTCCGACGTGGCGGAGCTGGTCAATATCGGCACGCTGGCGGCCTTTGTGCTCGTCTGCGGCGTGGTGATCGTGCTGCGCCGGATGAGGCCGGAGGTGAGCCGGCCGTTCAGGACTCCCTTCAGTCCCGTTGTGCCCCTGTTGGGCATCGTCTTTTGCCTCTACCTCATGCTCAGCCTGCCGGCCGTGACATGGTGGCGGTTCGTGATCTGGCTGGGAATCGGACTGGTCATCTATTTTACCTACTCCCGCCGGCACAGCCTGCTCGAGGCTCCGCAGCCCAGGCGCTGAAGACCGATCCGCAGACCGCCAAGCATGCAGCCTCTCCGTCATCCACTTGCCTTTTGGACGATCTGTTTGCGAAAATAGAGTCGTGCGGAACGCGCCCGGATGCTCCGGTCATTGCAAAGCTGGGCGAGAGAGGGAAGGGGGGGCTCTTTCATTGCGCATCGACCGGGGCCGGTTCCTTCATTTATGAAGAATCGGATATGATGAACGCAGGGCCCGCCTTGCCAAGGCGGGGGTAAGCGAGCGAATTCTTAGGGCCATTATTCATTCATTCTGAAGAACCCCGCCTGCACAGGCGGGATTCTCCACCACACCGCCCCCCGAAACCGTGTCAGACCGCTCCTCCCTGTTGACTCCCCCGCCCAGTGCTGCGTCCGTTCCCGCGCCGGACGGCGCCGCTGTGGTCGGGAGTATCCGGCATCGGACTCTGCCGGGTGCTCGCGCGCGGACGCCGGAGGCCTCCGCCGAAGGGCGCACCAGCCTGTTCACGATTGACCCGTGGCTGACGACCTGGGCCCTGTTGCTGGGGATCGCGGCTATCGTCTATGTGGCTCTATCGATCCGGGCTTTTCATTTCGTGCTGCACGCTTCCCACGCGCACCCCTGGTCGCGGTTGATCGCGCGTCCCAGCGTCCTCTGGGCGTCGATGGGCCTGCTCCTGATCGCGTTCCGCACCGTGCAATGGTTCCGCTACCGCCCCGTCGCGCCGGCTGGGCCGGCCGCCGCCCCGCCGCTCACCGTGATCATCCCCGCCTACAATGAAGGTGCGATGGTCGAGCGAACCGTCGAGTCGGTTGCGACGGCCCTCTACCCGAAGGAGCGGCTTGAGATCATCGTCGTGGATGACGGCAGCACGGACAACACCTGGCGGTACATCGACCGGGCGGCCCGCCGCTTCCCGGAGCTTGTCACGCCGGTCCGTTTCGAGAAAAACCGCGGCAAGCGGGCGGCTCTCTCGGAGGGGTTTCGCCGGGGCCGGGGCGAGCTCTTTGTGACGATCGATTCGGACAGCGTGATCGAACCCCAGACGCTGCTGGCGCTGGCCGGGCCGTTCGCCGATCCCCGCGTGGGCGCCGTGGCGGGCAAGGTGGCGGTCTACAACCGGGGCCACGGCGTGATCCCGAAGATGCTGCACGTCCGTTACATCCTTTCGTTCGATTTTCTGCGGGCGGTCCAGTCGACCTACGGCACCGTCTATTGCTGCCCCGGGGCGCTGACGGCCTACCGCGCCTCCGTCGTCCGCCGCGTGCTCGATGCCTGGCTGGGGCAGACCTTCCTGGGCGCGCGCTGCACCTACGGAGAGGACCGGTCGATGACGAATTTCATCCTCTCCCAGGGCTTCGACACAGTCTACCAGCGGAACGCCGTCGTCCACACCGTCGTGCCCCGGACGTACGGAAAGCTCTGCAAAATGTTCCTCCGCTGGGACCGCAGCTACATCCGCGAAGAGCTGCGCTTCGCCCGGATCGTCTGGACCCGGCCCATCCGCTCCCGGCTCATCGCGCTCATCGACGCCTTGATCACCAATCTGCGCTACCCGGTCGGATATTCCTGCCTCGGCATGCTCACCGTGTTCACGATGGACGATCCGAAGACGCTTTTGCGCGTGCTCATCATGATGGGAATGATGTCCCTGCTGAACATGGTCTACTACCTGCGAAGCGAGCGGTCATGGAATTTCCTCTTCGGCGTCCTGTACACCTATTTTTCCTGGTTCGCGCTGTTCTGGATCTTCCCCTACGCGCTCCTGACCGTCCGCGCCCGTTCCTGGCTGACCCGCTGACGGGACGGCGCCGACGTGACGGCGGGGCGGGGGATGGTGCCTCGCGCGCCGCGCGGCCCCCCGCGTCACCCGGCGTGTTTTGACAACGCTCCGCCGGTCTCATTATAGTGGAGCTCCAATGCGGAAAAGACTGCTCTGGGGAACGGTGGTCATGGCCGGCGCGGCGGCGGCGGTCTGGCTCGTCGGTCTGTTCGTTCTGCCCGGAGAATACCGGTTCGGCGCCGACGTGGTGATTGCGAAAGACCCGGAACGGGTCTGGGCCTGGTTCGTCGAACCTGAGCACTGGCCTGCTCGTTTTTCCATTGTGCAGTCGGTCGAAGGCGCGCCTGAGACGTTGAAGGATGCTGGCACGCATCACCGCGTCACACTGCGCCTGCCGGACGGCCGGACACTGGTCAGCGACATTGTCGTCACCGAGGCGGTCGCCGGTCGTCTGTACGCCGACCGCCATCTCGGCGACTGGTTGGACGGCCGGCCGCTGCCGGTGGCGAATGTCACCGACCGGCTGGAATTCGACCAGGACGGAACGGGGAAAACCCGGGTCGTCTACACCGCGATCGTCGAAGTCAACGGGCCGGTGGATAAATGGCTGGCCTGGCTGATGTTGAAACCCGCGGCTGACCGCGTCATCGCGGACGTCGTCGGCGACACCCGTCGGGCGGTCGATCGCGGTCATCAGGGCGCCCAGGCGCAGGATCCTCGCGCCTGAGGCGGAGTGCGGGATGCCGGAAACGGCCGCCGGCTGCCGCAGGAGCCGGGCGGCATATCCCCGACGACAGAATGAGCGCACGCAGGAGAGGGAACCGAGGTGAATGCACACAAGAAAATCACCATGCAACGCCGCAAGAAGATTGCGCTCGTCGCGCATGACAACAAAAAGCGCGATCTGGTGGAATGGGCGAAATACAACCGGACGTTGCTGGACGGCCACGCCATCTGCGCGACCGGAACCACCGGAGCGCTCCTGGAGCGGGAAGTGGGGTTGACCGTCGCCCGGCTTCAGAGCGGTCCGTTGGGCGGCGACCAGCAGATCGGCGCCCGCATCGCCGACGGCCAGGTCGATTTCCTCATTTTTTTCTGGGACCCGCTCGAGCCGCAGCCCCACGACCCGGACGTCAAGGCGCTCCTGCGCATGGCGGTGGTCTGGAACATTCCGATCGCCTGCAACCGCTCCTCGGCCGATTTCATGATCTCCTCCCCGTTGATGGACGGCGATTACGACCGGTTGGTGCCCGACTATGAAAGCTATCGCGCCCGCCGCGTCGCCGGGGACGAATAAGACCGGGGTCGTCCGGTCTGACACCCGCGCGGGCTTTCGTCACAAACTGTGTTCCAACTCGCCCGAAGTTCTGGTAGGATCGACATGCACGGTCGCGCTACCCCGCCGCGGCGCGGTGCGTGCATGAGAGGGGGACAGGCCATTGAACAAGGAGGGTGACGTGACACAGCGCGCTATCATCTCGGGGATCTTGGGACTCGGACTGGCCATCATCATAGCAGGCGCGGGGGATGGGAGCATGGCGCGGGCCGCGGACGGCAATCCACAGAAGGGACGGCCGATCTATGAGAAATACTGTCTGCTCTGCCATGGTCCTCAGGGGCTTGGGGACGGGCCGCAGGGGCAGTTGATGAAGCCGCCGGCGCCCAATTTCAGAAGCCCGCAGAGCCGGAACAAATCGGACGCCGAGCTGATGAACATCATCAAGGAGGGGCATCCGAACAGCGCGATGACGAAATGGACCGGCCTTCTTTCCGAAGAAGACATGAAAAACGTGTTGGCCTACATCCGGCAGCTCAGCGGCGGACCCGAAAAGGGGATGTGACGAGGGTTCGCGTCTTCGGGGAACGCCGGGCCGCTTCATGGAGTATGATGACCCCGGACGCCGCACGGCGCGCCGAACGCGACATTTTCATCAAGATTGACTCCGCCGTCCGAGCCGGCGATACCGCCGCAATGCATCGGGCGGTCCCGCGGCCGCCTGCGCTCAGTTGAGACGTGGCTGATGCGCGGCACGAACACGAGCCTCGTTTTCACGTGCGAGAACGTCCCGTGACCTCGTTACTGGAAAAAGGCGGCGGAACGTTTCAAGGAATCAAGCTGCTGCTGTGCGAAAATCCGCTGCCACCGATCGAGGAGGCCGTTGTCGCGGCTCAGGCGGAGGCGCCGCGCGGCAACCACTATACCGAGCCCTATTCGGCGCCGCTGCGCCGCCTGCTTGCCGGCCGGCTGGGCGTGGCCGAGCGGTTCATCCACATCAACGCCGGCTCCGAGTTGATCCTGCGCCAGCTCTTCGACCGTTTTGGACAACGGGCCCATCTGCTGACGCCGACCTATGCGTTGTTCACCGAAATCGCCGGCCGGTATACGGAGACCAGACTGCTGCCTGAAAAGGACTTCGCCTACGACCTGTCCGACTGGACCATTCCTCCGGGCACCACCGTGGCGGTCATCGTCAATCCCAACAATCCGAACGGCGGCATCTTTGACCTGCGCCCCCTGCCGGATCTCCTGCGGCGATATCCCGAGACTCGCTTTTTGGTGGACGAAGCATTCATCGGCCTGGCGGGGCAGTCGGTCGCTCATCTGGTGCCCGACCACTCCAACCTGCTGGTCACACGCACCCTGTCCAAAGCCCACAGCCTTGCCGGCTTTCGCGTCGGGTACGCCGTCCTCCCGGAGTCCATTGCGGACGATCTGAACTGCCACAATGACGCCTATCCGCTCGCGCGCCCGAGCGAGGCCGCGGCGATCGCCACGTTGCAACATGAGGAGAAGATTCGCTCTCGCGTGGTGCAATTGCGCGCGTGGACCGGGGAACTCGCCGCGGAGATTGGCGCCCTGGGCGTGCGCACCTTTCCGACCGAGACCTATTTCTTCCTGGCCGATTTTGCGCCGCGCGATGCGGGCGAAATCGCCGCGAGCCTCAGAGCGCAGGACATTCTCATCAAACCGCTCAATGATCCCCGCCTGGGGCCGGGCTACATGCGTATCACCACGTCGCTGCCGGAAGACAACAGGCGCGTCCTCGCCGCGCTGAGGCAGATCCTGTGATCGGCGTGCTGTTGTTGACGGCTGCTCTTGCGGCGGACGTGGTATCGCCGGTCCCGGCCGAGCCGGATGCCGCGCCGGTTGTTTCTCCGGTCGAGTCGATCACCATGGGCGATTGCATGTCCGGCCGGGGCTCCGGCCCGGGCGGGATGAAAGGCCATGGACACGGCATGATGGGCGGCTGCGTGCCTTCGGGCGTCACGCCGTCGGCCCTGCCCGAGCCTGACAGCGAGGGGGCCAAATTATTCAGTCACTACTGCGCGCAGTGCCACCATCTGCCCAGTCCGGCGACGCACAGCGCAGAGGAATGGCCAGCCGTGGTCTCGCGGATGATCGACCGGATGGAACAGTATCGCATCTCGCGCCGGAGTATGGGGCGCGAGTTGATCCAGATGCCGACGGTGGAGGGGCAGCGGACCCTGTTGGTTTATTTACAACGCCACGCGCTCACGCCCGCCAAGTCCGATGCGCTCGGGCCGTCGGACGCCTCGGGCATTTCTCAGTTCAAACAGACCTGCTCGCAATGCCATGCGCTGCCGGATCCCCGTCTCCACACCGCGGCCGAGTGGCCTGCTGTGGTGGAACGGATGCGGAGCAACATGAAGAGCATGGGCAGGCCGGAGATCACCGGTCAGGAGCGGGATGCCATCGTCGGCTACCTGGGCCGTCAGGCGAGCCGGTAACCGGGCCACGCGAAGCCATGTTACATCGCGGCGCAAGTGAAAACCGTAATATGAACGTCTGGATGTGGTTGCGCGGGCTGGCGCGGACGGATGCGGTATATTGGAAAGACCCGAGGGTGTAGGGTGGGGAGGCAACGGGTGGGACAGCTCGTTCAGCGGTCCGAGGGAGGAGGCACGTGATGGAGCAGGTGCATTCGACGCTGGATCAAATTCAGTCGCTGCTGCGCGCGCTTGGAGGCATGGGCGTCGCCGGAACCATCATCATCGGCGTGCTGGCGGGCATCGCGGCCACGCTCCTCATGCCGGGCGACGATCCCAGCGGCTTCATCGTCACGCCATTGGTGGGCATCGCCGGATCGGTGCTGGCGACCTGGCTCGGCCAATATGTTCATCTTACCGTCGCCGGCGAATGGTCGGGCTTTATAGCCGCTGTGGTCGGTTCCATGCTGATCTTGCTCGCTTTCCGGATCGTGTTCAGAAAACGAGGGTGAGATAGAAATATTGGACAGCTGTTTTTTGAAAATCCAGTACTACGGGGTCAGGTCTTGCCATCACTCATTGTTGGTGGAGACATGCCGTACATCGAAATTCGTAGATTGTGGAAATGTGTGAAGCCCTGATGAAGCCGGCCCTTCACAGTTCATCCCGCCAGGCTTTTTTCCCCAACTTCTTGAGTTTTTTCCACCGCGCCGGCAGCGCAGCGCGGGCGTTTTCGCGCCGCTGCCGCTGCCGTTCGACCATCCGCCCCGCCACGAACGCGGTGCGCAATCCGTGCGTGCTCGCCAGCAGCGCGCGGATGTGTTGCTCCGCCAACACCGAGTCCTGGTGGACGCCCAGCAGATCCTGATAGAGCTTGGCCTGATCTGTAAAACGGGCCGCCGGTTTGCCGACGACCGCTTGAGCTAATTCTGCGGCGTACCGGGCGCGCTTGGTCTGGATCCGAGCGCGATGGAGCGTCGCGTGACTCGGTGTCCGCCCAAGTTGTTTCATCGCCCGGCGGAGTTTCTTGAATTCGCGGGCGGCGATGGCGGCGAGGGTGGCTTGGGAGGCGACGACCGGGGGCTGCGAGGCGGCCAGGAGAAGCCTGCCGACCAGTTTCAGATAGCGCGGGCTCTCCAACTGGTCGACGAGCGTCCGCTGGGCGGCCTCCCGCGTCCGGCCCAAGTGTTCGATGAAGCGTTCCAGCGGCCGGCGGTCCCGCGATTTTAACGTCGCCGCTTCGTCCCGGAAATAGGACATTTGCACGTCCAGGTCGCGCGCTGGTCCGAGCAATCCCCCCAGCCAGGCTAACTCGGCCCGCAGCGGCTCTATCCATTCCGGATCGAGCAGCGGCCTGGCCACGCGCAGCACGGTCCTCAACCGGCGGGTTGCCACTCGCATCTGATGGACATCCTCGATCTCGCCTCCCAGCCGCGTGCCCGGATCGTGTGCGAGCAATGCCGTCACCTGCCGCCCAAGCATGAACATCAGATGGTCGGCGATCGGCGCATCCGCCGCGGGAGGCTCGCCCGGTGAGGACGGCAGTCCCAGCGCCTGGAAGAGTTTGGGCCGACCGTCGTGATCGCCCGCGCCGGCCTCGCGAAGCGCGCCCTCCAAATGCTCGATCAGGGCAGCATCTCCGTCCAGCCGCTCGATTTCCAGCTCCCGGAAACGTGCCGTGACCCTCCAGTCCTGAAGCACCGAGACCGTGTCGAGCAGCACATCGGCCACTGGGCCCGCAGGACCCCGCACGCGCACGCCCGTCCGCCAGGTTCGCAACGTCGCCACCGGCACCGCTTCGTCGCCGCGCAAATGGGCGATCAGCAGCCGGGCCAGCGGAGCCGGCACCGCATCCGGCCCGCCGGCGATTTCGACCTCCCGCCTGCCGTCCTCGGAGGGCAGTTTGAGCTGCCACAGGCTGCTGCGCCGCTCGACCCGGCGTCGAAGCGTGATTCCCGCGTGCGCAAGCCGGTAGTCCCTCGCATCGTAGTACGTGGAAGTCAGGACGCGCTTCGGGAGCGTCCTGCCGGGCAATTTCGGCAGCCGGAATGTCGAATCGACACTCAGCTTGGTTTCCCGCTCGATGGAGGCCCGCAGTCCGGTTTCCCGGCTTCCCGCCTCCCGGAAAGAGGTTGAGGACTTCCGCGCGTTCATGGCGTCACTCTGTCAAAGTCGTCCAGAGGTGTCAAGTGTCGTCGGTGCCGAGGCGGCGTGTCCGCGTCTCGTCCAAAGATCTGCTACTATTGATCATGTATCGGATGCCATGATCACGGCGAAGTCGAAGGGAGGTTTTCCCTGAGATTCAAAGTCACCGGTCTGATGACGCAGGATCAATTGGCCCGGCAAGTCGACGCGGGAGCCGTCGAGACGGTCCTGCTCGTCTTCACCGATCATTACGGCCGGTTCATGGGGAAGCGGCTCGACGCCGGGTTTTTCCTTGATGATGCCGCCAGGCGGGGCACCCACGCCTGCAATTATCTGCTTGCCGTCGATATGGAAATGGAGCCGGTGCCGGGGTACCGGTTGGCCAATTGGGAGAAGGGCTACGGCGATTTTCATCTGGTGCCCGACTTCGCCACCTTGCGGATGGCGAGCTGGCTGGAGAAGACGGCGCTGGTGATCTGCGACCTGGAGGATGAGCAGTCGCATCGCCGGGTGGCGCCGGCGCCCCGTTCGATCTTGAGGGCGCAGATCGACCGGGCGGCGGGGATGGGATACCAGGCGATGGCAGGATCGGAGCTGGAGTATTACATCTATAACAATTCCTATCGCGATGCAGCCGCCAGAGGGTACGACGGCCTTGAACCTGCAGGCTGGTACCTTG
>DATJYI010000146.1:0-6637 GCA_035499635.1 Nitrospiria bacterium
CATCACCAGCACCGTCTTACCCACGCCGGCGCCGCCGAAGAGCCCCGTCTTTCCCCCTTTTACAAACGGGCAGAGCAGGTCGATCACCTTGATCCCCGTTTCCAGGATCGCTTGCGCGCCAACCGTCTCGTACAGGGCCGCCGGCTTTTCAAGGATGTTGCGGTACGCGTCCGGCGGCAGGGGCGCGTGTCCGTCCAGCGGCTCGCCGAAGATGTTCAGCAGCCGCCCGAGACACTGCGGCGTAACCGGCACCTGCAGAGGTCCGCCGGTGTCGAACACGGGCATGCCGCGCCGGAGGCCGCTGGTGCCGTGCAGGGTGATGGCGCGCACGTGGCGCTCGTCCAGGTGATGGTGCACTTCGAAAATGTAGGTGTCATGATTGAGGCTGGCGGAGAGCGCATGGTTCAACGGGGGCAGGGCCCGGCAGGCGATGTCCACGACAGGGCCGTGAACCTCGGCGATCGTCCCGATCGGCATTGAACGGCTACTCTGCATCACGGCCTCGCGGCGGCGTCCCCAAAGCATCGCCTTCCACCCTGTCGCTGTCAACGATTGGGCGCCGGCCGGCTCAGCCATCGGGGATCAGGCAAGCGTGTCGATTAATCCGCTACCGTTTCCAGCTCACCCGGAGCAGCCGGGCATCCTCGGCGTAATGGAGTTTGAGCTCGCCGTGATAGGCGTGCCACAGCGCCTCGCCGATCCGGCGCGGCAGGTGCATGTCCGTGGTCGTCACGATCATCCCGTCTTTCGATTCCTTGATCCCGATCAGCCGGCTCAACGGATGCGCCCGCTTCTCCTCCCGTTCCTGATGGCGAATCGCATTGAGCAGCTCCTCGCGGTGCAACTTGAGAAAGGAGCCGCTCAGTCGCAGCGTGCCGGCCGGATAGTTGTCCGCAATCCGCCGGCAGGCGGGACAGATCGCTTCATGCGCCCCCGCCGGTTTGACCGCCCAGCTCCAGTGGCCCTTGTGAAAAACCGCTCCGCAGCTGGAGCAGACTGTCGGCTCCGGCAGTTTCTTCCGCAACTTGTAGGTGTCGTGCACATATTCCCGTTGCAATCCCAGCCAGTGCAGCACGCGCTCTTTGCGCGGAGTCCGCACCCCCCTGGTCTTCATCCTCAGTTTCATCGCACCCCTCTCGTCATGAACAGCATGTGGGCTCCCTCCGTCACGTTCTGAACGGCGTTCACCGCCGGTCGGGCATTTCGGCCTGCATCCTACCACACCTCAATCCGGATTCAGCCAACGAATCGACGGACTCAACCATCGACCTGGCCGCCTGTCGCTCCGCCTCGCTGCCGGCGGAAGCAGCTGTCAAATGCCACCGCCGACTCTCTATGAGGCGTCACACGCCGGTTCCCGCACGCGCAGCGACCGCCGCTTGGCCGGTGTCAACGCCGTCATCAATCGCCATGACAGATCGGCAAACGCATCCGCCTTCTTCACCAGCAGCCACTCTTTTCCGTTCCCGCCCCGTTTCATGCGCACCAGGGCGAATTCCCCCTTTAATCGCCTGCCTTGAAGGCGGAACGCGAGCCGGCCACCTGCCAGACCGGTTTCGGGGTCGTCCAGCGGCGTGAAGGTCCCTTTATCCCAGATGACCACCGCACCGGCGCCGTAATGGCCCTCCGGAATGATCCCCTCGAAGTCGCCGTACTCGAGCGGGTGGTCATCGACCCGGACGGCCAGCCGCTTCTCGGCCGGGTTCATCGACGGCCCCTTCGGCACCGCCCAGGACTTGAACGAGTCCCCGATCTCAAGGCGCACGTCAAAGTGGAGGTGCGAGGCCTCATGTTCGTGCACGACAAAACGTGACGACCGCCGACTCATGAGTGCCGCTCAACGTGGCACATCAGGGGCGGACGACTCGATGGTCTCCGCGCGCCGCATGGCTTCGGCCGAACGGATCTACGCCTCCCGATGAAGGCGACCGGTATCCGTCCGCGCCGGACCCTTGCTCCACGTCGGGGACCTGTGCGGCCTCGGCCCCCGGCGCAGCAATTCGATCACCTCGTCATCAGTCACCTGAGGAAAGCTCAGAAAAAACTGCCCCACCGCGTAAAAGTCCTCCGGCGCCTCAAGGCAAATGGTGTCGTCCGCTTCCCTAGCAATGCGGTTCAACGTCTCAGGCGGCGCGACCGCCACCACGGCAATCAACTCGGCCGGCCGCTTGTCGCGAACCGCCCGGAGCGCCGCGATCATTGTAGCGCCGGTTGCGATTCCGTTATCCACCACGATGACAAGACGTCCGGCCGGATCGATCGGCGGGCGGACCGGCGTATAGAGCGCCCGGCGCCTGCGCAAGACGGCCAGTTGATCCCGCGTTTCCCGGTTGAGATACTCATCGTCGATTCTGAGCGCTCGGGCATCCTCGCTGATGTAGACGTCCCCGGCCTCATCGACCGATCCGACGGCGAACTCGGGGTTGTCCGGCGCACCCAGTTTGCGCACGAGCACCACGTCCAACTCCCCATCGATGGCGTCGGCGATGATTCTTCCCATTGGCACGGCGCCCCGCGGAATGGCGAGCACGAGGGGACGATGACCCCTGTACCGGGTTAATCTCCCCGCAAGCAACCGGGCGGCTTCTTCTCGATTTTTAAACGGTCCCCTTTCCCTGTTCATCGCGCGTCATCCTTTGATGCAAATGAGCGGCTCTAACCGGGCGACTTTACACGCCAGCTTCGCCTGATCCGCCGCACCGACCACCGCGCCGACGTCTTTATAGGCGCCGGGCGCTTCTTCGGCCACCCCCCGTTCGGAAACGCTGCGGATCACAATGCCACGGCCGGCCAGCTCCTTGATCACCTCGCGCCCCCGCCATTGTTTCATGGCCTGATGGCGGCTCATGCTCCGTCCGGCGCCGTGGCAGGCCGAACCGTAACTGAGGGCCATGGCTTCCCGGGTGCCGACCAGAATATAGGACGCCGTTCCCATCGTGCCGCCGATCAGGACAGGCTGGCCGATATCCTGAAACGGCGGATGCAGATCGGGATGGCCCGGACCGAAGGCGCGCGTGGCGCCCTTCCGGTGGACATAAAGGCGCTTGCGCTCACCGTCGACCAGATGTTCCTCCACCTTGCAGGTGTTGTGAGAGACGTCATACAGCAACGGCAGGCGGACGTGGGGCATCACTTCTGCAAACGCCTGGCGGACGAGATGGGTGATGATCTGCCGGTTGGCGAGGGCGCAGTTGATGGCGGCACGCATCGCCCCCAGGTAATCCCGGCCGACGTCGGATTCGATGGGCGCGCAGGCCAGCTCCCGGTCCGGCAATTCGATCCCGTACCGGCCGGCGGCCATCGCCATCCGCTTCAAAAACTCCGTCCCGATTTGATGGCCGAGGCCCCGCGATCCGCAATGGATGCTGACCAGTATGTCGCCCTCGCGGATGCAAAACGCCGCGGCGGCTTTGGCGTCGTAGAGCGCCGCAACCCGTTGCACTTCGAGATAATGATTGCCCGAGCCGAGCGTTCCCATCTCGTCCTGCTGCCGTTTTTTCGCCTGGTCGGAGACCTGGCCTGGCGCCGCGCCCTCCATCCGTCCGCGTTCCTCGATCCGGTTCAGATCCTCGGCAAGACCGTAGCCGCGCTCGACCGCCCACCGGGCGCCGCCCGCGAGCATCTCGTCCATCTCCTTCGATGTCAGATGCAACCGGCCACGGCTGCCCAGACCAGCGGGCACCGTGTGGAAGAGGGCATCGGCAAGCCGCGTCTTGTCCGGCTGAATGTCATTGAGTGTCAGCCCCGTGTAGAGGGTGCGCACTCCGCAGGAGATGTCGAAGCCCACCCCGCCGGCCGAAATCACTCCGCCCCGCTGGGGATCAAACGCGGCAACTCCGCCGATGGCGAATCCGTAGCCCCAGTGGGCGTCGGGCATGGCGTACGAAGCCTTTTCAATTCCGGGCAGCGACGCCACGTTGACCACTTGCTCGCAGACCTTCGAATCCATCTCCCGAATGAGCGGTTCGCTGGCGTAGATCACGCCGGGCACGCGCATCTTCCCGACCGGCGGGATCCACCATTCGCATTCGCCTTTACGGATGAGTCGAGAAGCATCCATGCCGCATCCTTGTTCCTGTCAGACGTCGACCACGCATTGTGCCGACCACTCACCGGACGCATCCTCTCTCACCCGTAGCTCGGTATAAGTGGCGCCCTTCACTTCCACCGCCGGTTGATGGCGGACGGGATCGATCGGCTCGCCCCACGCCGTCGCCTGCACTCGTCCGTCTACAAACCCGACATTGTAACGGCCGAAGACCATCCGGCGCGTCGCCATCTCATAGATGACCGCATTCAACCAATCGACCAGCCCGAGCTCATCATCCGACATCTCACAATTGATTTCAACCGCAACTTGAGGTGCCACCGCATGAGGATCTGTAATCACAGCTGTTAATGCCAGCGCTGCCTGCTCGAATGCCTCAGCCTTTGAACGGCCGACGCCGCGAACGCCGATGTCGGCGCCGTGTGGAAAATGTTCCCATCGAAGCGTCGTGGTCATTATTCGATGTGGGGGCCCGTGCGGAAGAGGCGGAGATAGGTCCTCCGTTGCCCCCACACCCCGTGCCGCCGTTGTATTCCCATTGGCCACAAACGGCCCCCTGTCATCTCAGGCCCGTGCGGAAAAGGCGGAGATAGAGTCTTGGATTAATGTCCCGAACGCCCTGCGTTCGGGTTGGCGTTGCCCCCACACCCCGTGCCAGCGTTGTTCAATCATCAGCCTCAAATTACCCCCGGATTTCCTTAGGCCCTCGCGGAAGAGCTGTCGGAGCCCAGCTACCTCACCGTCTCGGCGGCACGCACAGGCTCGCTGCTTCTTCCTGGTCGCAGGGTGTGCCCTCCGTCCCCCACACTCCAATACTTCTGTTCACATCGGATATCCCAGCGCGATCATTAATCCAACAGGAACGTGACGCTGGCATTGATCCGGTATGTGACGATCTTCTTGTTCTCCACCTTGGCCTCAAAATTTTTAATATAGATCGACTTGATGCCGTGCAGCGTCTTGGCCGCGCGGGAGACGGCCTGTTGAGCCGCGTCTTCCCAGCTTTTGTCCGATTCCGCCAGAACTTCGATCACTTTTAATACGCTCTCCGTCATAATGACTCCCCCCCGTGAAGCAGAGTTGCAGTTTACGTCCTGTCGATGTTCCCCTTTCACGTTCCCTTCATGTTCCCTTCATTTTAGATGCATGCAGCGACGGACCGCAGGTGTTGATGCCGAACAGTTGCCAGAGCGGACAGAATCGGACCGCACCCGTCAGAAGCGCGATCGCGCCCGCCATGTACGCGACAACCGAAGCCCACACCGGAAGCCCCGCCGCATAGCCGATCACGAGCAGAAGAATGCCCAGCACAATCCGGATTGTCCGCTCCGTCGATCCGATATTACAGCGCATTGTTCACTCCCCCGTACAACTCTTTAGCGGTTTCCACCCGGTCCCATTCCGCCGCCCGGTCCCATCCCGCCGCCTCTCGCAGGAGGTTCATCGGGCAGGGTGATGCCTTTGGCTTTGGCTCGTTTCTGCATCAGCGCATGGTGCTCCTTGCGAATCTGCTCCCGCTCTTCGGGCGTCTTCGCCGCGTGCATCTTGGCGCGGTACTCGTCACGCTCCTTCGGTGACATCAATTGACTGCCGTAGATCTGTTCCTGTTTTTTCGTCTGAGCTTTTTCCTGCACAGGCGCTTGTTCAGCCGGGAACACCACCCCGGCACTCACCAACATGACGGCCGCAACAGCCACCGCTCCCAACAGCCGTTTCACGATCATTCTCTCCTTCCTCATGTTTTGGTCATCACTCTTCACTCTTCACTTGTCACTGTCCTTTGCACTCATTCCACCTTGATCGTCACCTCGCGCTGCTTCGCCAGCTCCGTCTTGGGCAATGAGATCTCCAGCACCCCGTCCTTGAATTTGGCGTTGACCTTGTCAGCCTTCACTTCGGATGGCAATTGAATCGTACGGCTGAAGCTGCCATAGGAACGTTCGGAATAGTAGTATCCTTTCTCCTTCTTCTCCGCCTCCTCTTTCCGCTCGCCGGAGATCGTCAGGAGATTGTCGGAGAGATTGACCTGGATATCCTCCTTCTTCAGGCCGGGGATTTCCGCCTTGACGATCACCTGTTCTTTCTCTTCGGAAATTTCGACGGCCGGCTGCCTCGGGAACAAATCCCGGCGGCGCCACCAGTCGGGCAGGCCGAAGCGGGACCAGGGGCGGCCCCCAGACCATCCCCCTGACCATCCCATGACCTCATCAAACCATCGCTCCATCTCCTGTTCCAAGTGGGTCAATCCCAAAATCGGTTTCCTTGGCGTGATCGCTTTGCTCTCCTTTTCCTTTTCTGTAGCCATGTCGGCTTCTCCTTATTTGTTGAATAGTTGACGACCCGGCTGTTTCAGGGCAGATCGTCATTTGGGGCGTTCGGCCGTCCGGTTAATCCTTCTCCCCCGCTTCATCGCCCAGCTCGGCTAACACGAGTTGTTCCGCCCCCAGCCAGTCCTCGACATCGTAGCCGTCAAGTTGCCCTCGATCGAGATAGCGCTCATAGGCTTTCATCGCGATCCGCCTTTGGAGTTCGTCCCCATTCAAGGACGAAGGAGTGGTCGACTGCTGCTTCTTCATTCCTGTCTGCATG
>DATJYI010000147.1:0-7858 GCA_035499635.1 Nitrospiria bacterium
GTTCACCGATGTCAAGAATAGGTCCGTGGTTGAGAATGACCGCCCGTTCGATGACATTTTCCAGTTCGCGGATGTTACCCGGCCAGTGGTAGGCGCACAGCATCTCCAGGGACCGTTTGGAGATCTGGTCGATCTCCTTGCCGATCCGTCCGGCATACTTTGCGACGAAATGATTCACCAGCAGGGGAATGTCCTCCCGGCGCTCGCGCAGAGGAGGAATATTGATCGGAAACACATTGAGCCGAAAGTACAGGTCGTTTCGGAACGTCCCATGGTCGATGGCGGCCTTCAGATCCCGATTGGTCGCGGCGATCACCCGGACATCCACCCGTTGAGTCTTGGCGCTGCCCAGGCGCTCAAATTCTCCTTCCTGGAGCACGCGCAGCAGCTTGACCTGCAGTCCCGGAGGCAGTTCCCCGATCTCGTCCAGAAACAGGGTGCCGCCGTCGGCCAGTTCGAACCGCCCGATGGTGCGGGTGAGCGCGCCGGTAAACGCGCCCTTCTCGTGTCCGAACAGTTCGCTTTCGATCAGATGCTCCGGCAGTGCGGCGCAATTGATCTTGACCAGCGTGCGATGCGCCCGCGGGCTGATGTTATGAATGGCCCGCGCGATGAGCTCCTTGCCGGTGCCGGTCTCGCCCAGGATCAGGACTGTCGAGTCGGTTGAGGCGACCTGTTCCACCTGGTGCAGAATGGAGACAAGGTTCGGGCTGACGCCGATGATCTCCTCGAAGTTATGCTCGATCTTGATTTCATCCTGCAGATAGATTTTCTCGGCCTCGAGCCGGTCTTTGAGCCGTTTGACCTCTTCCGCGGCGCGCAGGAGCGACTCTTCCACCCGCTTGCGTTCGGTGATGTCGCGAATCGCGGTGACGCGGACCATCCGTCCTTTGTACGGGATCCGCCTGCCGTAGACTTCTACGGGAAAGGTCGACCCATCTTTTCTTTGCGCCATATGTTCATAGGGCGTCTCATCCGCCGACTGGATTTTGCCCATGACCAGCTCGCGGGATTCCGGCGCCACCAATTGCGACACAGGGATGCCGATCAATTCTTTCTGCTGATACCCAAGGATGTGGCCCATCTGTTCGTTGGCGTCAATGATCCGGCCCTGGTCGGTGATGGCGATGCCTTCAAACGGCCCCTCGGACAATCGGCGAAACCGTTCTTCACTCTCGCGAAGGGCCACTTCAGCTCTTCTGCGTTCGTGGGAATCGATGGCCAGGGCCACAATGTCCGCCAGTGATCCTGCAAAGTTTTGCTCTTCCACCGTCCAGTGGTGTGGCGGGCCGGTATGTTCGTGACAAATGACCCCGGCCACCCGCCCTTCGATTCGAATGGGTGCATCCAACATGGATGAGATGGCATGCACAGAAAGATAGCTTTCCGAGTATTCTTGGGTCCGTGGATCAGAGAAGGCATCATCTGCCGCAATCGTCCGACCTTCTTCCAGCGCCTTGAAGTAGGCCGGATAATCATTCGCCTTCAGTGTCTGGCCCTCGGAATGGACGCCCGCGGTGCGCTCATACATATCGATACAGAGCATCATCGATCGATCCTCATTATAGAGCCAGATGTTCACCCGTTCGATTTCAAGCGTGTCGGCGGCCGCTTGTGTGATTTCATTGAGGACCGTCTTGAGATCACCACTCTCCAAGGCCGTGCTGGTCGAAAGACGGACCAGCACATCGCTCTGTTGCCGGAGGTGCTTTCCGCTCTCGATGAGCGCCTCCTCCGCATCGCTTCGCCGTTCGATTTCACTGCGCCGCTCGGCATCGGTGCGTTCAAGACGAACGGCGTGTTCCTGCAGTTCCATGCCCAGGCTCATGCTCATCAGGACGGCAAGGGCGAGAAACGCAAATCCGGCCAGATAGAACGACCGGATCACACCCCAGTCGATCAAACCACCATGGATGACCGCCGCGGATTGGAGGATCAGATAGGCGGACAAAAAGAGCGACGCCCGTCGCTCACCCCGCCGGTACTGGATGACCGCGCGGGCGAAGGCCCAGACAAACAGGATCAGCGCCGACAGTCGAATCAGGCTGTTCCATATGCCGGGTGCGCCTTTGAACTGTGAGAGTCGCTCGCCCCACGGCAGGCGCAGCATGCCATCCGGTTCCAGTGTGGAGTAGTGGAGACTATACGGCTGGGCCGCATTGAGAAACAGCAGCAGGACGAACGGGGCGGCCACGGCGATCAACCACGGCGTGATGCGGCGCTGACCCGAATAGTTCGATACGAACAGGAAAAAAAACGGAGCAAACACGCAGGCGCCGGCAATCTGCCATTGCAACGCGCGCCCCGCCGTCGCCGTCGAGTCGGCCGTGTAATAGGCCGCGGTCGCCAGCTGAAAGACTGCGGCGCAGAGGCAGGCGGCGGCAAATGAGAAATAGAGCGGCGTGCGCCGGCGGACGATTCCCACGGCCGCGGATTGGACGGCCGTGAAGAAGACGACCCCTGCACTGATCAGGAAGGCCGGGACGACGATCGACAGCTCATGAACGGACGCCGTGTCCATGGATCAGCCCCAACAGTCTGTGGGAAGACGACATGTCGAATGCGGGCGCCCCTGGGCCCGTCCGAGGGGAGGAATCGGCGGGTCGTTGTGCCAAGATCGAGGCGAAACCTCGTTCGACCAAGACCCAGCTGGAATTATCCCCCCATTCGGAGAAATTAGTCAATAGACCGCCTGATTCTTCTGGGGCGACGGGGCACACCCCGTCCTCCGAGTGTGGGCTGGAGCTGGGCGGGGATGACACCGGGAGGAGAAGAGGCTAATGAAAATCCCTTGGCCCCAGAACTTCCCCGTGGTGATCAGCGTGGCTGCGCTACTGCTGCTGTTCGCCGTCGTGGAGAGCGGGCATCGACTGCGACGTCAGCAGCGTGGAGGGGCGTTCATCGGTTGCGCCGTGGGCGTCCATGACCACGCTCACATTGACGTCGAGTTTGCTGCCGGCATCGCCCGAATAGTAGCCGCTCGTCGGGGCGACGTCCCGGTAGTCCCGCCCGACGGCGACGGTCACGTACCGTTCGTCGCAGCGGCGCTGATGGGTCGGGTCGTAGGCTACCCAGATCTGGCCGTGCGCCGGACCGACCGGCAGCAGCGCCTCCACCCAGGCGTGCATCCGCCCCTCGCCGGGCAGATAGCCGGAGACGTAGCGGGCCGGCAGCCCCGCCAGCCGGCAGAGCGACAACATCACGTGTGCGTAGTCCTGGCAGACGCCGGCGGCGTGGGCGAAGGCCTCCGAGGCCTTCGTGCCGACATGGGTCCGTCCCGGCTCGTAGCGCATGTGCGCGTGCACCTGGTGCATGAACGACTCGACCAGTTCGATGGAGGAGAGTCGGCGCGACTTGAACCGGTCGACGAGGATGGCCATCGGCTCGGAGCGGTCGACCAGCGTCGTCAGGCGGGTGAACTCGGCCGGCTCGACGGCGCACTCCGACTCCTGCGGCCGGACGCCCTGAAACGCCAGCGATCCGTCGACCAGGTAGACCGCCTGCGTTTCGACGCGCAGTTCGACGGTGCAGTCGATCTCCCGTTCAATCCGGGGGTGGTCGAGCTGCCAGACCGGATTGCCGAACGCATCGGTGAACTGCCGGTGGTCGGCGGGCGGGTCGAGGTGCCACCGCACGTCGAGACGGCGCTGCAGGCCGTAGCGCTGCGGGGGAAAGAGGCGCATCAGCGTGTGCACCTCTGAGACGGGCGCGTTGTAGCGATACGTGAACTGGTGCCGGATCGACAGCACGGTCCGGACGGCGTTGGAGGGGGGCGCGAGCGTGTGCATCAGCGTCCGCCGGCGCGGGGTCTCGGCTGCGGCCGGCTCGCCGTAACCGGCGGAACGGAAATAGGTCCGGGCGAGGCTGTTGGCGATCCGGTCGAGCTGCTCGATCACCTGAGTCAGAAAGGGCCCCAGCCCCATCTTGTAGACGTCTTCCACCGAGCCGAACTCCAGGTCGGATGAGAACTGCCCCCCCAGCCGTTCGATCTCCCGCGTCTCCGGCCCCCGGTTCGCGGTCGACAGGCGGTTCAGCATCTGCCGGATCAGCCAGGCGCAAAAATGAATGGCACGGGGAAAGCGGGGGTGGAACACCAGAAACTCGACGATCGTTCGGGGCGACACGTCGGCGCGGTAGACCTTGCGGTAGGCCTCGTAGGCGCTCGCCGATTTCAGGATGGCCAGGCACTGGTGAAACTCCGGCAGCGCCCCCGGCTCGGGCGCACTCTTGATCAGCACCGGATGGTCCAGCAGCCGGGCCGTGCGGCCGGCCCGTTCGACGTACTTGCCCAGCCGGTAGTAGACCCATCCGTCGTCATGGAGCATCGTGCTGCCCAGCACGCCGTCGAGCGTGTAGCAGCTGTTCTGCACCTGCATCAGCGCGCGGTGGGGGCCCTGCCACAGCTCTTCGGCCGTCTGCCCGCGGAGCGCAAGGTAAAACTCGTTCAGGTGGGTCCAGACCTCGCTGGAGAGCTGGTCCTGAATGCTACGGGCGTTCGAGCGCGCGGCGTGGATGAGATTGTGGAGCGAGTTGGGATTCTGCGGTGCCAGCGCCAGAAATTCGAGCACGGACCGGCTGTCGAGCCGGCCGAAGAGCTTTTCGTAGAGGCTCAGCTCGCCGTTGCCCTCCAGATACCAGCGCCAGATCGGCGCGTGGTCGACCGTGTCGGCGATCTCGAGCAGCAGGTCATAGTGCACCTTCGCGAACCGGGCGGTGTATTCAGCCCGTTCGACGTAGCGGCCGATCCAGAAAAAGGCCTCGGCGGTCCGGCTCAGCATCGTCAGCCCTCTCCGTAGAGGACCCAGGTATCCTTGCTGCCGCCCCCCTGGGAGGAATTGACGACGAGCGAGCCCTCCTTCAGGGCGACGCGCGTGAGCCCGCCCAGCGACATCGTGATCTCCCCGCCGTAGAGGACGAAGGGTCGCAGATCGACATGGCGCGGCGCGAGCGTGAGCTGGCCGTCCGGGCCGGCAACCGCGGTGGGGTGGCTGGAGAGCGACTGGACCGGCTGCGCGATGTAGTTGCGGGGATGGGCGAGGATCTTGTCTCGAAACTCGGCCTGTTGGGCATTGGTCGACGCCGGCCCCATCAGCATCCCGTAGCCGCCCGATTCGTTCACCGCCTTTATAACCAGCTCGGGCAGGTGCTCGAGCACATAGGCCCGATCGTCGTCCCGGTCGCACAGATAGGTTGGGACGTTCGGCAGGATCGGCGCCTCGTTCAGGTAGTATTCGATCATCTTCGGCACGTAGGCGTAGACGGCCTTGTCGTCGGCGATACCCGTGCCGACCGCGTTGGCCAGCGCGACGTTTCCCAGCCGGTAGGCGCGCATCAGGCCGGGCACGCCCAGCGCCGAATCGGGCCGGAAGTGCTCGGGATCGAGAAAGGCGTCGTCCACCCGGCGGTAGATCACGTCCACCTGCCTCAGCCCTCCGGTGGTTTTCATATAGACCCGGTCTCCCTCCACCACCAGATCGCGCCCTTCGACCAGTTCGATGCCCATCTGGAGCGAGAGGAACGTATGTTCGAAATAGGCCGAATTGTAGGCGCCGGGCGTCAACAGGACGACCACGGGATGTTCGCGCGAGTCGGGCGCCAGAAAACGGAGGTTTTCATGCAGCTGGTTGGGATAATGGTCGACGGGGCGCACGCGCATCTCGGTGAAGAGGCTGGGAAAGACCTGCTTCATGATGATCCGGTTCTCCAGCACGTAGGAGATGCCGGAGGGCGTGCGCGTATTGTCCTCCAGCACGAGGTAGCGCCCCGTCTCGTCGCGGATCAAATCGATCCCGGCGATGTGGATGAAAATATCCCTGGGCGGCCGGAAGCCGACGAAGTCGCGCTGGAACTGGTTGGAGCTTTCGATCAGTTCACGTGGGACAATGCCGTCCTTCAGAATGCGTTGTGCGCCGTAGACGTCGAGCAGAAACTGGTTCAGCGCCCGCACCCGCTGGCGCAGCCCCTGCTCGATCTTGCGCCACTCGCTGTTGGGGATGATCCGCGGGATCAGATCGAACGGGAAGATCCGCTCCGTCTGTTGCGGGTCGCCGTAGACCGTGAAGGTGATCCCCTGCCGAAGAAAGACCTGGTCGGCCCGCCGGTGCTTCGCGTCGATCTCCTGGCGCGTCATTTCGCTCAGCCGGTGGTGCAGTTGGTGATAGTGAGGGCGGGGGTGGCTGGGCGTATCGAACATCTCGTCGTAACACTTGGATGTCCGGTACTGGTCGAGAATGTCCTTCATCTCACCCGTCAGCGTCGTGGGGATCCGTCATTGAAAAACTATCACATCGAGCGTCGAAAAGTACAGGAAGCGCGGGGAGGTAAAGAGCGATCGGCCGGACGGCCCTTGACTCCTGAACCCTCCTCGCCTAGGGTAGATGACGATGCATTTCCGCGCCATGACCTACAACATTCACAGCGGGTTCGGAGAACGCGGCTATGACCTCAACGCCATCGCCCGCGCGATCGAGCTCGAGCGCGTGGATCTCGTCGCAATGCAGGAAGTCGACTTCTCGTTGCGGCGCAGCGACTATGTGAACCAGGCCCAATGGCTGGCCGATCATCTCGGCATGCACGCGATCATCGGCGGGACGCGCCGTCAGGGACGGTATGGCAATGCGCTGCTGACGCGCTGGACGACGACGTACGTGAAGAACCACATCCTCACCGTCTGGCCGCATGCCGGGCGGGCCTGCCTGGAGGCGCACCTGACTACCCCAAAGGGCCTCCTCCGCTGTTACGTCACCCATCTGGGGCTGCTGCCCCAGGAGCGGATGGCCCAGGCCCAGCGACTGACCCGTGAGATTATTACCGTTGATGAGGGTCACGACCCGATTCTCCTGATGGGGGATTTCAACACCGTGCCGACGAGCCGCGTTTCCCGCCTGCTGCGCGGCCGCTTCACCGACGTCTTCGCGGTCGTGGGGGACGGGCGGGCCGCGACGTTTCACGCGCGGATGAGGGGGGTGCGGTTTGACTATATCTACACCGCAGGACTGACGCCGATCGCCTCTCACGTGGCCCTGACCTCCTGGGCGGCCAGGGGGTCGGATCACCTCCCGCTGGTCGCGGAGTTCAGAACCGCCTTCAGGGTCACGCGGACGTGAATCCAGTCACGAGAACTTGAACATTGTCATGATGTGCGGCTGAGCGCTCGGCGCTCGATGATCCCTTCGATTTGAACAACCCTATTTCTTCAGCAGTCCTTTGAGCAAGCCGCCCGCCGATCCGGCGCCCTGTTGGAGCTCCTCCCCAACGCGGCCCAGGTTCGCCTTGGCCACCGCAGTAGAGACACTCTTCGTGAGCGCGCCCAGCACCTGTTCGAGCGCTTCGCCGGCAGTGGCGCCGTTCGATGCCTTGCCGATGTCGTGCAGCTGCAGATCGGGGAGGAGAACCGTCAGCGCCTTGCCTTGCATGACCGAGGCGCTCACCTCCACGGAGGCATTTCTGATGACGAGATCACGGATCACGAACTTCTTGCCGCCGCTTTTCTTCGGGGTGGCCGCGTTCGCGGGCGCGGAGCCGGACGCTCTCGAGTACCGGTTGACATGCCGTTGGATCACCTGCAAATTGCTGCCGCCGGGGCCGAATTCATAGGTGATGTCGGGTTTGACGATGACGATCCGTCTGATGACGATCACGTCACTGAGCAGCGACCGGAGGCTCACGGCCGCGCTGAATTCACCCAATGACAGCGCGTGATCGGCGTGAAAGCCATCGGGGTTCCCAATCACAAGGCCGCGCAATTCCGCCGTCCCGCTGAAGGGGGCGATGGCCACGCTGTCGAGCCGGACGGTCACGCCGGTGATTTCAGGGCCGTACGTGCGTACCGCCGACGCGACCAACGGGCCGAGCGAAC
>DATJYI010000148.1:0-6280 GCA_035499635.1 Nitrospiria bacterium
CAAAGCCCCCGCAAAGCACGAGGGTATAACAATCTTGGCAAAAGCCTTATGGATGAGCGGCAATGGACGGACGCCATCAGGTACTTTCACACCGCATTAACGCTGAACCCGGACAACGAAATGTCGGCAGGCATCCTGACCAATCTGGGACACGCCTCTATCAATCTTGACCGTTTCGACGACGCCATGCAGTCGCTCCGCGCCGCAATCCGGCTGAAACCGACTCTCGCCGCCTCTCATGACAATCTCGGCGACGTCTATCGCAAACAGGGCCGTCATAATGAGGCCGTATTGGAGTATAAAGAGGCGCTGCGTCTCGATCCACGCTATGCCAATGCCCATGATAATCTGGGTCTGGTCTATCAGGGGGAGGGAAAGCTCGACGCCGCCCTTCAACAGTTTGAGGCGGCGATCGCACTGAACCCGGATTTTGCCGGAGCCTATAACAATCAAGGCATTGTGGAGAACATGCGGGGCCATGACGAAGCGGCAATCAAGAAGTTTCAAAAAGCGCTGGCACTCGACCCCAGCCTCGCCGAAGTCCACAATAATCTGGGCATCATCTACGCCAGACTCGGACGAACCGATGAGGCCATGGGCGAGTACCGCGCCGCCATCGCGCTGCAGCCGGACTATGCGGAGGCCCATATGAATCTGGCCAACAGCTACCATGCGCTGCGCCGGCTGGACCTGGCCGTACAGGAATACAAGACGGCCATAGCCATCCGGCCCGGTTATGCCAGGGCCCACTACAATTTGGGGGTGGTCTATTATGAGCAGGGACTCCGGCCACTTGCGCGGGAGGAATTCGAGCAGGCCGTGCAACTCGATCCTCACGATGCGCAAGCGCACAACAACCTTGGCATCGTCTATCAGGAGCTTGGCCGGCTTGAAGACGCGGGCAGGGAGTTTCAGGCTGCAAGCCGCAAATAGCCCACAATGAGCGAAGCTCTTTCTAACCGTATAACCATGAAGAGGCGTACCGTCGATCAAGCCATAATAATTAATCTATACAAACGCTTATGTGCCTCATTCAAGTCGGCCCTCCTGATGAGAGGCACGAAAACCCTTTAGCTTCTCCTCCAAGGCAAGGCCCCATTGATTTCCACTCCGTGGGAAAACCCACTTTCGTGTAGTTGACTCTCACCTGCGAAAGGTATAAATTCACCCCAATGTTCAGTCGGCAGCTTGCACATCTGGCAAGGGTGACTGAACCAACCTCAACACACGAAAGGGGGTGAATCGAGATGACCAAGAAGATGCTGTCAATCGTTATCGGTCTGGCCGGGTTGGCGCTTGTTGTTGCCGTTCCGGCGATGGCGGGTATGATGTCAGTCTCCGACTCTGATCTTTCTTCGATCAGCGGTAAGGACAATGGCATTACGTTCGCCAGCGGATCGACGATCCTTCAGGATCAATCTGGTGATCAAAGCGCGAACATCACCGTTGGTGTTGAACAGTGGTTTGACGACCACTCGGCAGACGCCAGCAATCACAAGGGAGCGAACGATCTGTCTGGGGCTACCACCCAGGCTCAGCAAACCGTAACAGCTGAAGTCAACGCCATTCAGTGGGGTTCCGCTGGTAACACGACGTTCGACACCGGTACCATCACGGTTTCGAGCGGAGGTTACACGAACATGGCGTATGGCGTGTTCGCTGGAGGTGGCTTCTAAGAACGGGTACCACAACTCGGCCACCACCTCTCAAACGGGGTGAGACAGGCCAAAAAGGGGGTGAAATCGCGATGTCGAAGAAATTGATGCTTGGATCAGTTGTTGGTGCCCTGTTCATGGCTCTGCTGGCCCTGCCGGTTTACGCAGGAATGGTGGGCGTGAGCGATCAGGATCTTGCCGGGATTTCCGGTAAGGATAATTCGCTGACTTCGCTCGGGACAATCTCCCAGACCAGCGACGGTGACAACGGAAGTATTGTTGTCGGCGTGCTGCAATGGACGGATTCCCACACCGCAGACGCAAGTGATCACAAGGGTGCCAATGATATCTCAGGAGATGGCAGCACGGTCCAACAGACTGTGAATGCCCAGGTCAATATGATTCAGTGGGGCGCCGTAGCTAACGCCTCCACGTTGGCCACTGATGTCACGGCTGATTTTATTGATCAAGAGTCGTGGGGCACCATGTATCTCGGCGGCTTCTAATAGCGCCTAAGCAAGACTTCAAGTCAGTACCTGGTTGTGTGATGGCGGAGGGGGTGACCCCTCCGCCATCATCACCTCACAGAGATGCAGGGAAGGAGCTGACATGATGCAGCTGAAATCAGCCTTAGTGCCGATCATCTCCCTGCTGGCGGTTGGCATCATCACCGCGACCGCTCACGCCGGCCAAATGGATCTGACCGATTCGGCGCTCGAAGGCATCAGTGCCCAGGGAGTGACGGTGGGGGGTGATCTCTCCAACAGTTGTATGGAGGGGTCGAATTCGATCTGTCTGGGCACCTTTGACCTCACCGACAACCATCAATTTGACGCCTCAGCCTACAAGGGCGCGATCGATCTGAGCGGCAACGTCCAGCAGAACGTCAATTCTCAAATTAACGTGACTCAGTCGGCAAGCACTGGGGCCAACGGAGTCATTGTGCTCGGCGATTCCTCGCTCAGCAACTCCACACTCGAAATTACCAATGCGAACAACGCGACGGGCTTCATCGGAGGATTCTAGGGCGGAACCATGATGATTCGACCGAGAGGACGGCTTCGCGCCATGACTCCAAGTGGGAACCCCGCCTGGTGGCGGGCCTGCCTCGTCCTCGCCGTGCCGTTTTGGGTGGCGCTCTGGGCCGGCCCGGCCATGTCCGATGAGCCTGTTCAGAAACACTCGATGGCCGTCGTGTCCGACACCGAGCTGGACTCGATTCATGGGAGCGGGCTCTATTTTTCGATGGACCTTTCGCTTCAGGTCTCCACGCTCAGCGACACGCCGCCCACCGTCATCTTGAACGCCGGAACGCCCGTGGTCATCCCCACCAGCGGCGGGGCCCCCGCCGGGGTGTCGACGAGCGGCGGCGGCGACGTCAGCCTGTCCGGCAGCGCCCAGAGCAACCTGAGCAGCCTCGTGAACGTGATCGGCACCGCCTCGGTCATCAATGTCGGGGTGAACATCGTGAATATCGGCACGTCAAGCAACGACACGATCTACACCACGAATCTCAATACGGGCGCGCAAGGCAGCGGGTTTGTCATCAATTTGCCCGTCGGCCCCGCTCCATGATGAGACGAACCATTCAAGACGGATGGATCAGGGTATGGCGCGGCGGTCTGTCGTTGGCCGCGGCGCTGATTGTCCTGGCGCCGCTCACGGCGGCTGCGGCGACGGTGGAGTTTACGACCGTGGTGCCGGATGGGGGTGGCCTGATCCCCCACAGGGTCGAGGTGCACAGCCTCATGGAGCTCAGACATCAAAACGTGGTGATCCAGCAGAAGGATTACAGTTGCGGCGCGGCCTCTCTGGCGACAGTGTTCAATTATTATCTCAATGAGCCGGTCAAGGAGAGCGACATTATCCGCACCCTCCTGGAGCTCAATTTGAAGCACGGGACGCTGGAATCGGTCATCCAGCGAAAAGGGTTTTCAATGCTGGACCTGAAAATGTTCAGCGAATCCCGGGGCGTGAAAGCCGTCGGCTACCGGTTGGATTTCGACGATCTCGCCAATCTTGGCGTCCAGGCCATCGTGCCGATCATCCCGAACGGCTACAAGCATTTCGTCGTCTTCCGGGCGGCCGACAAACAACGGGTCTACCTCTCGGATCCTTCATTCGGAAACTATACCGAGTCAATCGAAGAGTTCAAACATGACTGGTATGGCTTTATCAATGTGGCTTTGGCGTTTTTCCCCGATGGCATGAACGAGAGTCAGATCGGGAAGAAGCCCCTGGCTCCACAAGAGATGGACCGCGTCTATGCCGTGCATGAGGGTAACACAGACCTCTTAAATCAAAAGTTACCCAGCACACCATTTGTCAAGCCATTTATACCGGGCGAATGGTGAACGGTGCGAGGGCCGTCGACTCTCGTCGCCGACGTGAGGGAGGGTGTCGTCAACCATCATCGTAAATGATTCGGGCAAAGCGTCTTTACCCCAAAGGGGCCTACGAATGGCCCTTTTTTTATGCCCGGACCAACTCAACGAACCGAACTCCCATTTCGACAAAATCTCGATTTGTTGCTATCATGAATAGTTACAAGATGAATATTTACAAGAGGTTTCGGGCCTCCCTTGGCCCGGTTGCAAGTCGGAGGGTGGAAGGTGATTGTGAGCGAGGATGACAGCTCGTCACGAACGCGCACTACGCCCGCGCTTGTCGTCATCCCTCTCCTCATCCTGACGGGAACGATCGGCTGGGGATCGCCCTGTTGGGCTCAAGAAGCTGCGGCGGCATCGTCAGAGATAGGACCATCCTCAGCGGCCGGCGAGCCCTCTTCGCCTCCGTCAAAGGAGCCACCCGCCTCCCAGCCCGCGGAGGCCTCGCCGGAACCCCCCCCGTCATCCGTGGCACCCGAAGGGGGAGCCGCGGAAGGAGCGGCCGCTCAGAAAGCCCTCGAACAGCCAGAGGAGAAAAAACCGGAAGCCGTCGTGCCCCGCACACTGACCTTTATCAAGGGCAAATTGCAGATCGAATTCATTGAAACCTACGCCCATTCGTCTTCAAGCCAGTTGTACATTCAGGGGTTTGGCATCCTCCCTATTTTGGTCATCGGCCCGATTCAGGTGGAGACCGTCAGGCGTGATGTCCTCATCAGCACCTTTGTCACCCGGCTGAAATTGTCTGAAAATCTCCAGTTTACGCTGAATATTCCCTACCAGTTCACGTTCAATCGAACGTCGACGGCATCGGGACAGACCGGTGGGGGAACGACATCACAACCCAATGTCGACACGTTCACATCGGACGGCAACCTTGGAGATATCAGCGGAAGCCTCACCTACCTAGTGCTGACCGAACAGTTGATGCGGCCAAGCCTCTTTCTATCGCTGGGATTTAAAGGCCGGACCGGCCAGGATGTATTTGAAACCACAAATCCCTCCGGCTCAGGCTACAACAGCGTGAGCGTCTCCTTTAACGTCAACAAAACCTCGGATCCGGCGGTGCTGTACGCCGGCATGGGCTACGCCTACGCCATTGGCAGGAGAGACGTGGTCTATACCCCTCCGGGCCAGCAGACCGTGACGCTCGACTATGAACCCGGCAGCAATATCTCCTTGCTGTTCGGCGCCTCCTATGCGCTCAACTACAAGCTCACGCTCAGCATGGATTATGAGCAGTCTTTCAACATGACCTCCAAGATCAATCAACAGCGGATCGCCGACAGCACCACCAATGCAATCTCACTCCGCTGGGGCTGGGTCTACACCATCAACGACAATACGTCGATCGATCTGTCCGTGGCGGCTGGCCTCACCACCGACGCGCCGAACGCCGTGATAACGTTGAGAATTCCCTGGCGGTTTTAACTGTGTGTTAAAAACGTGTTCTTCTGGCAGGCCGGTCGAAAAGCTCCAGCCCTGCCTGCCGGGAGGCAGGTGCAGGGCCGCAGAGGCTCCGAGGGAAACGGAGCGTCCTGTGGTCGTACGTGAAGTTTACCGAGGGGCCGGGCTTGTACCGGGAATCGGACGTCCCTCACATCTCCGATTCGAGGTCAACCCCGCAGGTGGATTTTTTCACCGGCCTGCGACGTCTCAGGAATGCTGATAGACGGCCAGCCCCAGTTGCCGGATCAGGTTGGGGGCGCCGGGAGTGAGGCTCTGATAATACAAGAGCGTCTGCGCGTTTGACCCGATCAGGGCCGAGGCATATGGGACCTTCTTGGATCTGTCATACAGATCAATCACGTCCACGGCATACTGGATGTCCCCTGAAAGGGGGATGGTCTGTTGGCGCACCTGGTAGGTCAGTGCGGCCTGGATGACGGAGACCATCCCGGTCTGATTGTCGATTTCTCCCAAGAGCACATGCCCCTTCCCGTCGAAGGTCAGGCCGAGCGCGGAAGAACGATACCGGCTCGTGCTGCTCGCCGGATCGTATCGGTCTCCAAACGCCGACACAAAGTAGGTCCCCTTCACGCTGGTTGTTGTATAGGTTCCGGCCGGTTGTTGGCGCAACCCCATGCCAAATCCGATATCGGTCGGACAGTTGTAGTCATCCACAGTCGTGGAGTCCCTCATGTAGACCAGGGTGGCGCCGTCGGAGGTGACCGATCCCGTCAACCCATCAGTCGGGTTCTGGATATCCCCACCTCCCGTGCTATAGTAGGGTTGATT
>DATJYI010000149.1:0-9813 GCA_035499635.1 Nitrospiria bacterium
TAGCGTACAACCATTGGATCAATGACTTGCGACCAGCAGTCGATGCCGCCGGCGAGATTCTGCGCCAGTGAAAAGCCCTGATGTCGTAGCCAGACTACAGCCTGAAAACTGCGGACACCGAGATGGCAGTAAACCACAATCGGTTTTTCCGGATCGAGCTCACCGGCCCGCTCGGGCAGCTCCCCCAGCGGGATCAGCCTGGCGCCCTCAATCCGGGCGATCTCATGCTCCCATACCTCGCGCACGTCGAGCAGCTGAATCGTCTCGCCGGCCTCAAGCCGGCGGCGGAGCTCCTCAGGACCGATTTGTATAGCCAAGTCGTCCATGTTGAATAACAGTTGATCAGCATACCACACTCATGAACGTTTCTGCGTATCTTTGTCGTTCGTCATTTATATTACGTCCTCCTATATATTTTACGTCCTCCTAACCAAATGGGGGGTATTGGGGGGAGATATCGTCTCCCCCCAAATACAAATGACGACCTATCGTAGATAGAGACCGTCTCATCCGAATCCAATCAATGAAACGGGAAGAACGACTGCCTCCTAGTTGACTCACCCCCCTTTGCTTGACACCCTTTCAAGCTGCCCGTATAATTTTTTTGAATTTTCCAAATAGAATTAGAGGGTTGGCCTGCTGCTGCCCTTGGCGAGGATCGACGCCTCGAACCAGGCATCTGATCCAATCGCCATTGTATCGGTCGGGTCATCCGCATAGGCATCACCGCCATCATAGGACAACCCAACACAATGGGCGAGAAAACAGAACACTCCATGGTTCATGCAACGGTCGCGGTCATCGGCGGGGGCGCGTGGGGCACCAGCCTGGCCTGGTTGCTCGCGGAGAACGGCCGCGTGGTCCGGCTCTGGCTGTACGAGAAGGAGCTGGTCGAGACCATCGTCGCCAGACGCGAGAACGACCGCTATCTGCCGGGTGTAACGCTGCCAGCGGCCGTCACACCAACGGCCTCATTGAAGGAGGCGGTGGACGGATGCGGATTCGTCGTCTTTGTCGTGCCGTCCCACGTCGCCCGCACGGTCTTCTCGCAGGTGCAACCCCACCTCCCCTCGGATGTCCCGATCGTCATCGCCACCAAAGGCATTGAAAACGACAGCCTGCTGTTGATGAGCGACGTGCTGCTCGACGTCGACCGGCGGCGGCGGCGCAGCTCGTTGGCCGTCCTCTCCGGACCCAGTTTTGCGAAAGAGGTCTGCCAGCGGTTGCCGACCGCCGTCACGCTGGCGGGCGCGCCGTCACTGACCGTCAAACTGCAACCCTCCTTCACCACGGGCTTCTTTAAGCTGTTCCTCAGCCGAGATCTGGTCGGCGTGCAATTGGGCGGCGCCGTCAAGAACGTCATCGCGTTGGCCGCCGGCGGCTCGGACGGTCTGGGCTTCGGCCACAACTCTCGGGCCGCCTTGATCACCCGCGGTCTGGCAGAGATCATCCGTCTGGGCCGGTCGATGGGCGCGGAAGTGAGGACGTTCCACGGCCTGTCAGGCATCGGTGATTTGATCCTGACCTGCACGAGTGACTTGAGCCGCAACCGTAGCGTTGGAGTTCAGATCGGACAGGGGCGCCCGCTCGATCAGATCCTCTCCCAGATGCAGATGGTCGCAGAAGGCGTCAGCACGACGAAGGCGGCCTATCAATTGGCCAAACGCCAACGAGTCGAAATGCCGATTGTGAATGAAGTCTATGCCGTCCTGTTCGAGCAGAAAGCGCCCCGAAGGGCCTTCGAGGATCTCATGGCTCATCCCATTGGGATCGAATCTCCAAACAACTGGTGAGGCACCGAATGGCACCCCACATGCGCGCGCTCACCACGGAGAAGGGTATCAGGAGCAGGCGATGAGCAACTCCCCCGGCCCTTACCACATCGTGACACCTGACACGTGTCCAACAGCCGACTGGGGAGTGTCGGGAAGGGGATAACCACTCTTCCCAGGCTGCAACCACCCATGCCCGCTTCATCCCTCATGAACCTGTTTGGCGGCCTCTGCCTGCTGCTGTACGGGCTGCGGCTCGCCGGCGAAGGGTTGCAGGGCGTTGCCGGCGGCAAGTTGCGCGGCCTGCTGCAATCGGTCACTCATCACCGCGTGCTGGGTTTGCTCTCCGGCGCGTTCATGGCGGCCATGCTCCAGAGCAGCGGGGCGACTCTCGTCATGCTGGTCAGCTTCACCAGCTCCGGCTTTCTGACGCTGCATCAGGCGCTGGCGCTGATGCTCGGCGCCGACATCGGCACCACGCTGACGGCGCAGCTGCTCGCGTTTCAGTTCTATGATTACGCGCTGGTCGTGGTCGGCTTGGGCGCGCTCTTCTGGTTGCTGGGCAAACGGCGGGTTGTCATTTCGATGGGCTCGTCGCTCTTGGGCTTCGGCTTCATTCTCCTCGCGCTGAAGCTGCTCGTGGTCGGCCTGCTCCCGATCCGTGAGAACGACGCGGCGCAGGCGTGGCTGCTCGAAATCAGCCACTATCCGGTGTTGAGTCTCGTCACGGCCGCGCTGGTCACCGCCGCGCTCCAGAGCAGTCTGGCGACCATCGGCATCATGATCGCCTTTGCCACCCACGGCCTGCTCTCCATGGAGAGCGCCCTGCCCATGATTTTGGGCGCCAACATCGGCACCTGCTCGCTGGCGCTCCTCTCCAGCATCGGAGAACCGACCGAGGCCAAGCGGGTCGCCATCGCGCACGCTGTGGTCAAGGTGGCCGGCGTGCTGGCGGTTTTTCCGCTCATGGGCCCGTTTCAACAGCTGGTCGCAACGACGGCCGACACGCTGCCCCGCGAAATCGCCAACGCGCATCTGCTCTTCAATACCGCGCTGGCGTTGCTCTGCCTGCCGCTGACCGGCCCGCTCGCCGCCGTCCTGACGAAGCTGGTGGCCGAACCCGCCAGGCTGGGCCAGCCGGGCCAGCCGAAACACCTTGATCCGTTGGTGCTGAACACGCCGGCGCTGGCACTCGGCCAGGCGACGCGGGAGCTGTTGCGCATGGCCGACATTACCCAGGAGATGTACAAGGCGACGCTGGTCGCGTTCACGCGGGACGACGAGGACGTCGTCGACCACATCGAGGAACAGGAGAATTATCTCGACGGCCTCAACCAGGCCATCAAGCTCTACCTCACCCGGATGGCGGAAACGGCCATGACGCCGGCGCAGCACCGGGAAGAGCTGGGCCTCCTGACCATCATCAACGAAATGGAGAACATCGGCGACATCATCGACAAGAATCTGATGGAGCTCGCGAAGAAAAAAATCTACAAGGGGCTCCGGTTCTCCGACGACGGCCAGAAGGAGATCATCGCGCTCCACCAGATGATCAGCCGCCACCTCGAGTTGGTCATCACCGCCCTGACCACCCGCAACGCGGAACTGGCGCAGCAGGTGATCGAGGCCAAGAGCCGGGTTGCCCACGAGGAACGGCAGCTCAAGCAGGCCCATATCAAGCGGCTGCACGAAGGGCTGGTCGAATCAATCGAGACCAGCGCCATCCATCTGGACGTGCTGACCAATTTGAAGCGGATCAACTCGCACATCACCAACATGGCCTACGCGGTCGTCGAACCCAACTTTTCATAACGCCGTCTGGTATGATCTCGTCGCGCATGTTCCCACTCAGCCGGTCTGTCCGACACCCCGATGTTTGAGCCCCGCCTGCGCTCGCTCCTGACGGCCGTGCGGCGCGGTCGTCTCTCGCTTGAGCAGGCCGTTGATGCCCTCCGGAACCTGCCGTACGAGGACCTCGGCTATGCCCGTCTCGACCACCACCGCCCCTTGCGGCAGGGATTGCCCGAAGTCATTTTTTGCGAGGGCAAAGCGCCGGAGCACGTCAACGCGATCCTGCGGCGCATGCAGGAGCGGGACAATCCGGTGCTGGCCACGCGTGTCACACCACAGCTGGCCGCCTACCTGATGCGGCGCCACCCGGGTCTCATCTACCATCGGCTGGCGCGCGTGGCGGTCTTGCCGGCCGGCCGGACCGCCCTTCGACCGGCGGCGCGGCCGCGCCACGATGCGCCGTTCATTCTGATCATCACCGCCGGCACCGCCGACCTGCCGGTCGCCGAGGAGGCGCGGATCACGGCCGAGACTTTCGGCCATCGGGTCGATACGCTCTACGACGCCGGCGTCGCGGGCTTGCACCGGTTGACCGGCCATCTGCGGCAATTTCAACGGGCTGATGTGGTGATCGTCATTGCCGGGATGGACGGCGCGCTCCCCAGCATCGTCGGCGGGTTGACCGGCAGGCCCGTCATCGCCGTGCCGACCAGCCGGGGATACGGCGCCCACTTTGGCGGCCTGGCACCATTGCTGACCATGCTGACGAGCTGCGCGCCCGGCCTGGCCGTCGTCAACATCGACAACGGCTTCGGCGCCGCGGCCCTGGCGCACCGGATGATGATGCCGGGCACGCGGCGGCGGACTGGCGGGACCAGCCGCGTCAGCCGGCCCGCACCGAGCAGATCGTCACGCCGGAAGCCGTCTCGGGCATGATCCCAAAAGCCCAACTCGCCCATCTGGACTGCTTTTCAGGCGCCAGCGGCGATATGCTGCTGGGCGCGCTGATCGACGCCGGCCTGCCGCTCGGGGTGCTCAAACGGGATCTCGCCCGGCTCCGGCTGCCTCCCTTCAGCCTGACGGCGCGGATTGTCCGCCGGGGCTCGGTAAGCGCGCGCCTGGCGACCGTCTCGGTCCGACGTCCTTTGTCCCGCCAGCCGACATTTACCAACATTGCCTCCCTGATCCGCCGAAGCCGCCTCCCCTCGTCCGTCATCGGGCGGGCGCTCGTCTGCCTGCGGGCGCTGCGCGACACCGAGGCGGAGCTGCATGGTCACGCGGGACTGCCCGACGCCTTTCGCGGCGTCGAATTGATCGACACACTGGTGGATGTCATCGGCGTCGTCGCCGGGATCGAGCGGCTGGGGATCACCCGCCTGACGGTTTCGCCGATCAATCTCGGCCGCGGGATGATCGGGCGGACCTCCACGCACGGCATGGTGCACCACGGCCCGTTGCCCGTCCCCGCCCCGGCCACCGCACGCCTGCTCAGGGGCTTTCCCATCTACAGTGACGGGCCGGCCGCCGAACTGACGACACCGACGGCCGCCGCGTTGGTCCGGACCCTGGCGCACCCCTCCCCGTCCCTGCCGCTGATGCGGCTCTCCGCGGTCGGCCACGGCGCCGGCCGCCGCCGGCTCGATCCCTGGCCCAATCTGGTGCGCCTGCTGGTCGGCGAAGGGCTCTCCGACTCCACGGCGGCGCCGCCCCATCAGTTCATGATCGAAGAATCGCTGGTCGAGATCGAAACAACGGTGGATGATTGCAATCCACAGCTGTTCGATCATCTCCGCAACCGGCTCTTTGCCCGCGGCGCGCTCGACGTCTATCTGACGCCGGTCATCATGAAACAGGGGCGGCCGGCGACGCACATTACGCTGCTGGCGAGGCCCGCGCAGGCCGCCGAACTGATTCCCCTGCTGTACGAGGAGACGCCGACGCTCGGCGTCAGGCTGCATGAGATCCGGCGCTGGGTCCTGCCGCGCCGGTCGGTCAGACTACAAACGCCGGACGGCTCCGTCCGCGTCAAGCTGGTTCGTTCGCCGCGCGGATGGGAAGCGAGGCCCGAATATCGTGACGGCCGCGCCATCGCCGAACGGACGGGCGAGCCGCTCCGCGCGGTCCTGAAGCGCCTCGAACAGCTGGCCGAACAGCGGCTTGCCCCGAGCCGACGAGGACCCCGCGGCGCTCTTCGCAAGCGATGATCACGTTCGCCTGGCTGATCGGCTCACTGCTGCTGGTCCTGGCCTCCGCCCACCTGTTCACGAATGGCGTCGAATGGCTGGGCAAACGGCTCGGCTTCTCGCACGGCATCATCGGCAGCATTCTGGCCGGCGTCGGCACCGCGCTGCCGGAGACCATCATCCCCGTGATCGCCATCCTGTTCAGCGGCGGTCAGCAGGACCACGTCGCCATCGGCGTGGGGGCCATCCTGGGCGCCCCCTTCATGTTAACGACGCTCACGCTGCCGTTGCTCGGCGCCGCGACAATCGGGTTTGCCGCATTCACACGGCGCGGCAGAGACCTCCATCTGAGACCCACTTTCGTGCAGCTGGATCTGACCTATTTTCTCCTCGGCTACGGTCTGGCGATGGCGGCGGCCCTGATTCCCGTTGCGGGCCTTCGCCGGCTGATCGCGCTCGTTCTCCCCTTTCTCTACGGCCACTATCTCTGGCGCCTGCAGCGGCTGGACCGCCAGCACGCCGCCGACCTCGGCGACGTGGAGCCACTGCTGTTCCTGCGCCGGTCCGAGAAGCCGCCGCTCATGATCGTGCTACTGCAGGTCGTAACCGGGCTTGGCGGCATTGTCGCGGGGGCCGAACTGTTTGTCGATGCCGTCGAAGCCGCGGCGGCCGCTCTGACCGTCTCTCCGCTGCCGCTCTCCCTGCTGATCACCCCGGTGGCGACTGAATTACCCGAGAAATTCAACAGTCTGATCTGGCTCTTCAAACGCAGGGACGCGCTGGCCGTGGCCAACATCACGGGCGCGATGGTCTTCCAGGCTACATTTCCCGTTGCGATCGGACTGATCGGCACCACCTGGCAGCTCGACTGGCACGGCTGGACGACCGGCCTCTGCACCTTGGCCGCGGCGGCGGCCTACCTGTCGCTCCTGCTCCGCCAACGGACCTGGCATCCGTGGCAACTGATGCTCGGAGCAACATTCTACGCCGGCTTTGCGGTCGCGATGATGATGTTCTGACGGGCCTTACTACGGCCCGGTCCCGCGCTCCAGTCATGCCGGCGCATTTTGACATCATTGGGGTTCGATGCTAGACTGATCATCGTCCTGGGCTTTGAGGCTCGACGATTTCAGCTCGGCGGCAGTCGAAGAATGGGTGACGGACATCGGGAGTACTGGGGGGGCGATGGGGGGGGAAGGAATGGACATTCTGATTGCTGACGACGAGCCCTACATTCTGCGCTCGCTGTCGTTTGTGCTGAAAAAAGAGGGTTACGCCTGCGAAACGGCAAGGGACGGCGAGGAAGCGATCGAAAAAGTCAAACGATTTCAACCAAAAGTGCTCTTTCTGGACATCATGATGCCAAAGAAAACCGGCTTTGAGGTCTGCCGGACCCTCAAGGCCGACCCGGCCTTTCGCGGGACAAAAATCATCATGCTCACCGCCAAGGGGCAGCAGCACGACTTTGATGAGGCCAAATCGAGCGGCGCCGACGATTACGTCACCAAACCGTTCAGCCCCAAAAAAGTTCTCGAAAAACTGTCCGATCTCATCAAATCCGTCTGACCGAACACGTTACCCGCGGCAGTTCCCCCTTCAAATCTCGTCGGGCGGGTCCTCTCACGGTTTTTTGACAAGACCCGTTTTCACCTTTATAATGAATAGCGTTCCCCCTTCCCTGACCCGGGGCCGGTCGCACCGATGAAGCAAACATATCGGCTGACTCCCAAGCTGGTCACCCTGATCGTGGGGGCCGGCCTCCTGTCCATCACCATCGCCCTCATGATCGTCTTTTTTGTCCAGAAGGGGGCGCTGACCAATTCGATCGGTCTTCAGTTCAAGACCGTGGCGACCGTCACGAGCGCCCGGCTGGCGGACTTGCTTGATCAAACTCTCAATGAGGCCAGCCTGCTAGCCCTGCACCCAGCCATCACCCGCGCCGTGCTTGAGTCCGATCGGCGCTATGACGACCGCTCCCCCGAGCAGATCCATCAGGAGATGCGGCAACTCGAGCGGCAATGGGCCACCAACACCATCCCGGAGGAGTTCCGGCAGCGCTACGAGAATAACGAGGTGGCCGCCTATCTTCGAAGTTACCTCCAGCAGCCGATCAATTTCGACCGGTATTACATCGTGCTGGTGACCGACATGCACGGGCTGCTCGTGGCCAGTCCGTCGCAGCCCGACGCGGTCAACTTCAGCGGCCAGGATTGGTGGCAATCGGCGTTTCAGGAGGGCAGGGGCGGATACTACATCAGCGACGTCTCGCTGGCTCCCCCCACCAACGAATTTGGAAAAACCTACGCCATTGAATTCGCCGTGCCGGTACGTGACCCCAAGAGCCACCGGGCCATCGGCACGCTCATGATCGCCAGCTACATCAGCCACCTCTTTACCGCCGTCACCGAAGTGCAGGTGGGGGCGACCGATCACACCATGCTGGCCAATTCCGAAGGCGAACTGCTTTTCTGCCCCGTCTTTCTCATCAAACAGCACACCCTCAAGCCGCAGCTGGTCAAAGCCCTGACCCAGTATCAAGATCCCGGCTGGACCAGCACCTATTACGACGTCCACTTCAGCGGCTCGAAATCGATCAACGGCTACGCGCCGGTTGTGCCGAGCACGCGGCTCAGCCCCTCGAGCTTCGGCGGCCATCACTGGTTTATCTTTACCAGCCAGAATCCCGAGGAAACCTACGCCCCGCTCACCCGGTTGTTGACGTGGGTGGCGGTCGCTGGCATCGGCGGATTGGGATTGCTGGCAATCGTCGCCACGCTCTTCGCCCGCCGGTTCACCCAGCCGATTCGGGAGCTGCAGGAGGGGGCCAAATTGATCGGATTCGGCAATCTGGATTACCGCCTGACCATCCCGACAGGCGACGAGATTGAAGAGTTGTCATATGAGTTCAATGAGATGGCCAACAAACTCAAAACCGCCTACACCAATCTCGAACAACGGGTTGCTCAACGCACTCGTGAGCTGGAGCATCGCAACCGCCAGCTTTCCATTCTCTACGCCATCAGCTCCAGCTTGAGCGCCGCGACCGAGCTGAAAGGGCTATTGTCGACCGTGCTGACCACCGTCACCCAGCAATTGGGTTCATTCGTCACGTTTATCCATCTGCTCGATCTGACCCCGCCGCTCTACAGCAGCCATCAGCGCGTCGTCGCCGACCGTGAGTGGCTGGAACGGGAAGTGCTCGACGCCTGCATGAAATGCATGCAGCCGCCGGCACAGTCGGTGCAGCTGAAACAGATGACCCTTGGGAGCGGCCATGCCTCCGACGCCTCGCCGGGCAACGGGGCGCACAACCGGACGGAGCAGGTTTCCGTTCTCCTCACCATTCCGTTGGTGTCAAAGAATCGGATCATCGGCGCCATGGCGTTGTGGTACCCCCCGGACAGCGGGCATCGGCTGGAACATGACCGCCATCTGCTGCTGACACTGGGCCAGCAGATCGGCGCTGCGATCGAGGCGGCCCAGCTGTTCGAACAGACGAAAAAACTGGACAAACTCAAATCGGAATTCGTCTCCAAAGTGTCTCACGAACTGCGCACGCCGCTCACCTCGATCAAAGGGTTCGGCGAAATCCTGGCCTCCTATGACGACATCGACCCCGCCAACCGGCAGGAGTTCATACAGATCATCAACGAGGAAAGCGACCGGCTGACCCGGCTGATCAACGACCTGCTCGACCTGTCAAAGATCGAGGCCGGCAAGATTGAGTGGGTGATCCAGCCCATCGACGTGGGCCAGATTCTGCGCTACACTATCAAGCAGTTCCACTCCGTCACGCTCAAAAAACCGCTCACCCTGACGCTCAGCCTGCCGCCCGCGCTTCCCCTGGCCATGGGCGACCGGGACCAGCTGGTGCAGGTCATGGAAAACCTCCTCAGCAATGCGGTCAAATTCACGCCCCAGGGCACGATCACCATCGGGGCGCTGTGGCCGCCGTCCCCACCGGACAGTGACGCGGCGGCGGACCGGCACGCGCCGCCATCCCTGACGCTGTTCGTGCAGGACACCGGCATCGGCATTCCTTCCGACAAATTGACGGCCATTTTTGA